>JAICHC010000412.1 GCA_025922795.1 Candidatus Binatia bacterium
CTCGTCGAGGACGACCAGGTCGACGTGATGAATGTCAAGCGCGCGTTCGAGAAAAATCACATCACGAACCCTCTGTTCGTCGCCGGAGACGGTCTTGAAGCTCTGGAAAAATTGCGCAACGGCGAAGTTCCACAAGGCCGGCGGCTGGTTCTGCTCGATCTCAACATGCCAAAAATGAACGGCATCGAGTTTCTGTACGAGCTCCGAAAGGATGCCAACCTCGCGGCGACCCCCGTGGTCGTCCTGACGACTTCGAACAACGAACGCGACAAGATCGAGGCGTACAACTTGAACGTTGCCGGTTATCTGGTAAAACCGGTCACGTTCGGTGAGTTTTCCGAACTGATGGTGACCCTCAATAAATATTGGACGCTGGTCGAAATGCCTTGATCCCCCGAAATGCTATGAGTGGCGAAGCTGCGGCAGAATGGCCGACAATTAAGCGCCCACTGCGGATTCTGGTGGTCGAGGACGATGAATTGGACCGCCGCGCCGTGCGGCGTTGTTTGCAGCAGTGCGGTATCGCGACCGTGGCCGACGAGGCCGCTTCCGCGGAGGAAACGCTGCGCCGCATTGGTTCAAGCGATTACGATTGCGTGCTGCTCGACTACTACATCCCCGGCGTGAACGGCCTGGCGCTCTTTCAGAAAATCCGCGATCTGGAAGCGAATATGCCCGTAGTGATCTTCACCGGCCGCGGCGATGAAGACATAGCAGTCGAATTGATGAAAGCGGGCGCGGCAGACTACGTCCCGAAGGCGTCGCTCACAGCCGAGAGGCTGGCATCGAGCCTGCGCCACAGCATGGAGCTGTTACGCGCCGAGGTGGCGCGTCGCCGCGCCGAAGGGGAACTGCGAGCCGAGGAGGCGCGTTTTCGCACGTTGGCCAACACGATCCCCCAGCTCGCCTGGACGGCTGACCCGAGCGGCTCACGCAACTGGTTCAACGATCGATGGTACGATTACACCGGCACCAGCTTCGAGGAGGTGCAGGGCTGGGGCTGGCAGAAAGTCCATCATCGCGACCATGTGCAGCGGGTCGGCGACAGCATCCGGAACAGCTTGGCCACGGGCAAGCCATGGGAAGACACCTGCCCTTTGCGCGCCAGGGACGGAACCTACCGCTGGTTTTTGTCCCGAGCGCTGCCCATCCGCGGCGAAGACGGCGCCATCAAAAGCTGGTTGGGAACCAACACCGATATCACCGAGTGGAAGGTCGCCGAGGCCGAGCGCGAGCGCGCGCTGGCGCTGGAGCAACAGGCAAGGACGGAGGCCGAGCGCGCCTCCCGCGCGCGCGACGAGGTTATAGCGATCGTGGCGCACGATCTGCGCAACCCGATGAACACGATTCTCACCGCAGCGACGATGATCGACCAGGCGCTTGACGAGCAGGCGGAGCACGACATGGAGGCTGCCAAAACCCCACTTATCGCGGATCTGAAGACTTACGACAAGGCTATCCAAGACTCGATCAAGTCGATGGATCGCCTCATCCGCGATCTGTTGGACGTATCGCGCATCGAGGCCGGCAGCTTCGGGATCCGGCGAGCACGTGTCGAGCTTCGCGCGCTTATCGACGAGACCCTGAAACTGCTCGAGCCCCAGGCGCGTGCCCAAGATATCACGTTAAGCAGCGCCATCGCCGCAGATCTCCGGCCGTTGCATGCGGACCGTGAACGGCTTGTTCAGGTCCTCTCTAACCTGCTCGGTAATGCGCTCAAATTTACCGCGCCAGGCGGCCGCATTTCGGTTCGCGCGCTCAATGCCGAATCGTCCGTGCAGATTTCGGTCGAGGATTCGGGGAGCGGAATTCCCGTCGCGGATTTGCCTCACATATTCGATCGTTACTGGCGCCCCGATCGCGCCTCCCGAACCGGCGCGGGGCTCGGATTGGCGATCTGCAAGGGAATTGTCGATGCGCACGGCGGGCGAATCTGGGTCGAGAGCACGATGGGACACGGCACAACGATCCATTTCACGGTGCCATGCGCGGGAAATGAAATCCCCGCAGTACAGTAGTTTTCCATTGTCGATCGTGAACAAATCCGTAAAACGGTCACTGTTTCGGCGCTTCGTGGGCCAGTCGTTTGTACATGCTCATGATTTCGGGCCGCCAGTCGGTGTAGGTTTTCACGTCTTCCAGGACTTCCTTACCGGTAAACATTTGCTCAAAGGCGTTTCCTTCTAAAACGACTCCTTCCCACTCTTTCTTGAATTCGGGATCGCTGCCCGTCTGTACCAGCGCGTCTTCGACGATCTTCCGAATTGCCTCGGGAGTCCCCGGCGGCAGCGCCACCGCCGCTCCCAAACTGTCGGTGGAATTGATTTTCCGGATAATACTTCTCTGTACGTCGGTCGTGGCGAACTGCATGATCGACGGGACCCTTTCGAAGATCGGATGCTTGACCGGTGGCAGCTTAGCCGGCAACGTCATCGCCACAAGCGGCAGGATTTCGCGGTTGGCGATCCAGTCGGAACGCTCCGACATGATCGAAGCCGCATCGTTGACCCGACCTTGCACTTCGCCGCGCTCCATCGCAACGTACAGCTCCGGAGTATCGTAGCCCACCACCCAGCGAACTTTCAGTCCCAACACTTCGGCGATTAAGCGCGCATACAAGTAACTTCGATGCCCCACCCGTATGGCCCCGAGGGTGATATCCTGTTTTTTCAGATCGTCGAGAGATTTGATTCCAGCGCGGCGATGAACGAACAACACGTTGCGCTGCTTGCCCGTGCTGGGCGCACCGGCGTAAACGAATGCGCGTGGATCGTAAGTGGCTCCCGGCGCGCCGAAGTAAGGTGCTTCCAGATACGAGGAAATGACCATCGACAGGAAACTTCCGTCAGTGGCACCCTTGCTCAAAGTCAACATCGCCGGGATACCCTGCCCGCCCGGTTTATTCTGGATCACAAACACGGGATGACCAGGGATGTACTTCGTCATGTACTTGGCAAGCGTGCGCGCGATGCGGTCTTGCCGCCCGCCGGCGCCGGAGCCTACCTGAAGCGTCACGGTTTTTCCTTGAAAGTGCTGCTGCGCCGCGTCAGCCTGTACCGGCGTCAAGATCAGCGCAGCAAAAAGCATCATCAACGTCCGAATTGCTTTCATAGACGGAATCCCCTTATCGCTAGATCGAATTTACCGTCGCTCAATGGTTTTGCGACCGCTTGTTGAAAGCTGCCAAATTGCCGCGCACGGCCTTATTTTGTCTGTTTACGCTATTCGTGCGCCTCGGGAAAGCGCTGGCGTGAAAAAGATCCGATTCGAACTTTCAATCCCGATTCGTTTGTATCCGTTGCGCTAGAGACTTACCGCGTGATGATGTTAATTCTGCGTGCTTCGCGGATCTCGGCTACAAAGGGTAAGGCGGCAGACTTCATCCAAGCGAACGTCGTGAACTCAGCTGATGAGTCTTGAGTCGCGACGGCCCGAGGCAAAATCAACGAACAAATACCCTTGCCTGTCAACCTTGCGCGCGGCGCCGCTTTCATTCTAATTGTAATGAAAATGATTACCGTCGACGAGGTCGAGGAGGCGCGGGAGCGCATTAAAGAGCAGATTTATCTCTCGCCGTTTCCGTATTCCGAGACCATGAGCCGGATGACGGCTAACCGGGTTTTCTTCAAGCTTGAAAACTTGCAGATGACCGGTTCATTCAAGGAGCGTGGAGCACTCAACCGCCTGCTCACCCTTACGCCCGACGAGGCTAAGCGCGGCGTGATCGCCGCGAGCGCAGGCAATCACGGCATGGCCGTGGCCTTTCATAGCCGGCGCTTGAACATCGCCTCGACCATCGTTATGCCCCATCCGGCGCCGCTGATCAAAGTCAGCCGGGTGCGCCAGTATGGCGCCGAGAGCATGCTCCACGGCGTCGATTACGACGCCGCTTACACCGAAGCGATCAGACTCAGCCGCGAAAAGGCACTTGTGTTTATTTCCGCCTTCGACGACCCCTGGGTCGTCGCCGGCCAGGGCACCATCGGACTGGAGCTTTACGAGCAGAATTCGGATCTCGACGCGGTAGTTGTGCCGGTGGGCGGCGGCGGCTTGATCGCCGGTGTCGCCCTGGTGCTCAAAACCCTCAAGCCCACGATCCGCATCATCGGCGTGCAAGCCGAAGCGCTGCCATCGATGAAAACCGCCCTGGAGAAAGGC
>JAICHC010000413.1 GCA_025922795.1 Candidatus Binatia bacterium
ATAACGAAGCTTGCTGTTATTATTTTGGCGTGCGCCGCTACTGGAACCCGACCCACGGGGTCGATGCCATTCGATCCAAACTCTTCTTCAGAGGATGATGCGATGACGATCACCGCTAAATCGCTCACCATCGCGCTGGTCTTGGCGATGTTTGCTCTTTCCGCCGTTCCACTCAGAGCTGAAGATCTCACCGAAAAAGCCGGCGTTGCGGTCGGCGTGACGGTTGGAAATCTCTGGTTTGTGCCCATCAAAGCCATTACGGTCACCGTAGGGGCCTTGAGCGGCGCGCTTTCCTATGTCGTAACCGGCGGCAATCGCGAGCTTACTGAGCAGATTTGGCAAGACACTTTGCAGGGTCCTTTTGTGATTACGCCCGAGATCGCCCGCCAATCCATCGGTCACCGTCCCGAACTCCAAGAGACGAAATAAACGGCGGCACGCAACCTTACCGAGTAAGCGCCGCGTGCCGCCGTAAGTTGAGTCAGCGGGCGAATGACCGCTTAGGCTAAATTCTCTTTAAAGAATTTCGTGGTTCGTGCCCAAGCATCCTTCGCGGCATCGGGATTGTAGCGATCGGCGTTGGTGTTGTTGTTGAAGGCGTGCTTGGCGCCCGGATAGACCTTCACGTCGATGCTCTTCGCGGCTTTCGCCATAGCCGCCTTCAAAGGCTCGACGCCGGGCATAATGTTCGGATCGTCTTCGGCGTAATTCCCCATCACCTTGCAGGAAATGTTGGCCACGGAATCGAGCGGATCGGGATTGCGTCCGTAATAAACCACCGCGGCGTTGAGATCCTTGCTCTTGGTCGCAAAGTTCAGTGACTGACCTCCGCCCCAACAGTAGCCAACGACCCCGAATTTGCCGTTCACATAGTTTTGCTTCTTCATGTAATTGACCGCAGCGGTCAAATCCTCGGCCACCATGGTGCCGTTTACTTTTTGAATTTCTTTGGTGGCCTCATCGCTGCCATTCCATTTGTCGCTGCCGCCGATACGCGACATGCAGTCGACCGCGATGGCGGCAAATCCCTCTTTGGCGAAACGCCGCGCAACGTCTTTGATATGCCCGATGAGTCCCCTGTTTTCGTGAATCACCACCACCGTTCCGAGATTTTTCCCATCCTTGGGACGGGAAACATACGCGTTAACGTTTCCCGCCGGCCCGGCAAACTGAATCATCTCCGAGGTCAGGCTGGAATCATTCGGATCGACGATATTTTCAATTGTCTGCGCCATGAACGAACCCTCCTTCGATATTTTTTCCCGCTCGTTCTCAGCTATAGCGAAAATCAAATTTCAAATCTAGTGCTTTATCTCGCCGGTTCTCGATCGCGCCAAGAGCATAAAAGCCAACGGCGCCGAGAGCGCCGTTTGCAAGATCAAACTGAAATTGACGTTTTGGAAAGGAGCCTAGGTTGAAGCCGTGCTCGATGAGGCCGTAGAGGATTTGTCGCTGCTCGTCGCAGAGGATTCGCTCTTCTTAGAATCGGGCTTGGAATCGCTTTTGGTTTCCGCAGCGGGCTTGGCCGCATCATCGCTCTTCCCGTCTCCGGATTTTCCCTTGCGCGCGTAATCCGTAATATACCAACCGCTGCCTTTAAGCTGGAACGACGTATGAGAAATCAATTTTTTGACCTTTCCTTTACAGGTGGGGCATTTACCGATCGGTTTATCGGTAATTCTCTGGGTCGCTTCGAAGGTGCCGCATTTTTCGCATCTGTACTCGTAAATAGGCATGGAGATCCTCAGCGCACGAAAGTTTTGTGAATGTAATCACGGACCTGTGAGATGTCAATTAAACGGGCCGCAATGGCTTCAAACGCGCGCATTGCGATCGGACCCGTCCGCTTTGATATGGGGGCCGCCGAACGCCTCGGACCGGTTGCCAAACAGCACCAGAGGCTCGTCGCCGGTGTTGGTGATCTGGTAGTAATCTTTCGCGTTCAAAAATAGCACCTCGTGTTTCTTGATCGCTCGTTCTTCACCTTTTAGTCCCTTGACCACCCCACTGCCGGATAGAACGAGAAAAGTCTCCGGGCTGGCGTGATAGTGCATGTCCGTGCCGTCGCCCGGAACAAAGTAGAGCATCCAGGAACGAAAATTATCCGTGCCGAATAGATCGATCTTGCGCTTCGCGGTTTTCATCATCTCTTCGAGGTTCGCAACATCCATGGCGAGTTCCTTCCTGTGGAATTTTCACGATTCTAGCCCAGGATCACCGCGCGCGGCAAGCGCTTCGACGATCCTTCTCGATTCCTCGGATCGCTGCCGGATATTAGGGTGAAACCGTGTCTAAGCCGGCGATTGCTTGGACCCGATACGCTTGGCCACCTGGGCATGGGCGAGCACCACCCGCGGGTCGCGCTGCAAGGCGGCGAGATAACGTTCGCCGAACTCCCCGCTCGTCTCGGCTGGAATCAGCAGGAAGACGGATTGCGTCATCACGGAGTCGACGCTGGCATTCGTTAACGGATCTTCTTCGTCCAGGGTCTCGTCGATGGCCACGATCAGCTGTGAAATCGGGCGCAGCCAGGCGAACCAAGGGTCGTTGGTAAGAAGCTGAAAGAAATGGTTCGGAGATTTAATCGCGCCGACATTCTTTTCATAGACAAGTCGTTCGGAATCTAACAAAGCTTTGTGCAGTTTGAGCAACGCCCCGTGGAGTTCGATCAATGGTCTCCGAATCGCTTCCTGCTGCTGAATTTCTTCTCTTGAATCTTTCTTTTCCATCGGGCTTCGGCAATCGGGGGATTTCCCAACCATGCTAACCGTTGCGGCAGCGAAAAACTAGAGCGTTGATCAATTGCGGCGAGCATGGCCATCAGGTCTAATTCATGCCGTTGAAAGCATCTGCTTGCTCCATGCGCAAAATCGCTGTACCCTATTGAGAATTTTGCAATGCCACGTTTGAGACTTCTGCCTTTCTCGGCGCCGTTCCTGTCGATCGTCCTGTTCGCCTTTCTCTTACAACCGGGTCACACCCTGATCATGTCTCGGTTGGTCGACTCTCCCTTCGGATACGTCCAACGCGGTCACCGGGCTGAGCAGTACTTTCGAGCGTACAGCAAGCTCCTCGGCGGATATTACGAATCGCTCTTGCGCGTTACGCAACACAGCGCCCCGGACCTGCTCGCGCATTTTCAAGGACCCGAGCGATCAGCTTATGGCTACCAGATTTTGCCAAGAATCATTGCGGACGCGGTTCCCGACCGCCAATCGGCCGCGCGCGCAGTGGCGTACAGCTGGCCATGGACCGAGCGGCTGATCGACGCCGAGCGGCGGAAAATTTTGCGCGCGATGGCGGAGCTCCGCAGCGCCGGCGCGACGGTGCCGACGCCCAACCGGACAACCCTCCAAAGGCTGGTGCTCGATTATCGAAAGATGCGCGAGCGTCACGCCAATATCGACGCCCATGTTCGATACAATCGATTTTGGCAAGCAGCGGTCGCTAGCCACCGCTCGGCGTACGACCGAGCGACGCTGCTCCAGAAAGATTTGATTCAGCATCCAAACGTTCTTGCGCCAATGCCAACCGTTTCTGCGCCGCTGAAGACGTCGTCGATTGCTTTGCGAGCGCCCGACAGAACGCCGCGCCCGATCGGAATCGCAAATCGTTTGAACAAGGCTGAGGCGCTGCTCCCTCAACCTGTCAATGCCGTGCTCCAGGGTATCGACAGCCCAAGCTTTATCAGGTTGGAACAGTCCAATGACGAATGGGTTTTTCGAGTTCCCGTATTTACGGACATCGAAGATCAGGATTTTGTGGCGGCAGCGAAGCGAATCATCGAATCGACATGGCGAATCAAGGGGGCAAAAAAAACTTTCCGCGTCGAGCTCGAGGTTTCGTACTTCGCGAGCGCGCTGCTGTACACCGGTCTCGTCAAACCGGCCACAGGCGCGCCGCTCGATCTGCGCCGCCACCTTGCACGGTTCCCTTCAGGGGGCGCGATTCTCACCACCGGCGCCCTCACAACTCACGTTCAAGATTATGCAATCGTCCTGGGGCCCCGGGCAATCACCCCGCGCATACTCGCGCACGAGGCTGGCCACATCCTCGGGTTCCGCGATGGTTACATTCGCGGCTACAAGAATTTAGGGAAGGACGGGTTTCAGATAACCGAAGTGGTCGCTTTTCCCGAAGATATCATGGCAG
>JAICHC010000414.1 GCA_025922795.1 Candidatus Binatia bacterium
CACCGCAGTCCCGTCGGCCTCAAATGGAAAGAGATCTGTGAACGGGGTGATGAGTTTTACGACTGGGACGCCCACGCTTTTCACTTCATCGGCGGCATACCGCTAAAAGACGACGGCTCGATGACGTTATACCAGGCAAAGGAACAGGAAGTTTATTTGCAGGAGCTGACCGAGGCGCTGAAGAAAGGCACCCAGCCGTAGCGCGCCTTTTGTTGGCGAGTGCTTCCCCGGGAGAGAAGAGAAGATTGGACAAGAGAGAGCGCCTAAACGATCGGGCCGGCTGAACAGCGCACGTTTGCGAGTTTCCTTCGGCACTTCGGTCTATTCCGAATAAAACTCACCCTCCAGGATAGTTTGCCCGGCGTAAGAAACCTGCAATACCTGCTTGGCTTCAACATCCGGAACGGATTCACCCCGTTCACTCTCGCGCCGGTGGCGGCCTCGCCTGCCGCGGACCAATAACTCAGTGATCGGTTGGCCGCTTACCGCAAGCTGAATCACGGCTCCATCAGTCAGGTTCAATCCGCTTACCCAAACTTTGCACTGCCGCGTTCCATTACCATAAACCTTCCACTCCCCTTTGCCGCGGGCCGAGTCGCCCGCCGATCCGGTGAATTGCTTCGGCTTAAGTTCCGCTTCGTATTCTTGAAGGACTTTCCTGATACGCATGTCGATCTTGCCTCGTTAAATGCAGCCGTATCTTCGTTGCCGTTAATGGCCGATTGTATTATTAAGGACTTCGTTAGTTACTAGACCTACTGGGACGAAGGGGCGAGTCGTGGAAAGCGCAGGCACCAGGACTCAAAGGACGCTTTCGCACCCACGCCCAAAATTAAGCACTCGGGGCGTGGATCGGGTGGTGGCCGATGACGCACAGACGCTTTGCCTGCGCTTGGAACGAGTAGTCCCTTCGTGTCCAACCAACCCTGTTGTCTAGATACTTATGAACTCCTTAGTAGGTAGTCCGTGCCTGTTTGGTTTTCTAAAGACGGATTACGACCTGGGGATAACCTTAACGGCACGTCTTAAAGGAACCACAATTAGGAAGAGTTTCACTTCTGATTCTTTGTTTTTAAGCCGAGCCGTCCCAATTCCAAGAATTTTTAAATTGCGAAAACGCCCGATATCACAAAAATTTTTCTGCCTCATAGTTAGGCGATTCGCTGGGACGCGCATTCCTGGCTGATCTCGCCTACAGCGAGGCCAGTAATCAACAAAGTTATCCACAGTTGCTGTGGGAAACGCGTGGGCGCACACGAAAATTATTAAGTTTTTTGGTCTGCGGCAAGAAAATATTTTTTGATGATTTTTCTCTCCACAATGATCCTTATCGACATTGTTTCTCTTCGCCTTGGCGGGAATCATTAAAACTTCAATGGCGATTCGGCCGCAGAATTTTTCCCTGCAGTTACCAGTTTCGCTCCAGCCGCTCCTGCTCCCCCTGCTCTCGCTTCTGCCTTACTCGCTCGAACAGGCGTTGCTTTTCTTGTTGTCTTTCCACGTCTCTCGGTTCTCGCCGCTCCGGCATGTCGTCTGATCTATCGCCCCTCTAACTGCCGCGGCGGCGTTCTGCGAGGCAAAGGTGCCGTTTTCGCGCTCTCTCCGAGTAACCATTCTCTGACTGCGTTAAACAACCACTCTTTGGCTGTGTCGAAATAGGGCTCAAAGATGGAGTCGCTCGGTCTCGAATACGGAAACCGCGCGCCGCCGTCGATTAATCGCGCGGCAAAAGTCTGCCGGAAAAAATCACCCACCAGCAGCAGAGCATTGTGCGCACCCTCACCCCAATAGTTACTGCGCATCGTGATCCGCGAGTCGTTGAAGCCGACCCATGCCCCGGCGACCAGCCGCCGATGCATCAGGATAAACCAGCCGTCGGTATTCCTTTGCGTGGTGCCAGTTTTCCCGGCAACGTCGGCGCGCAGGCCGAATCGCGCGCGGACTTCCTTCCCGGTGCCCTGGTCGACTGCGTCGCGCAGGATGTTGATCAAATCTTCGACAGTTTTGTCCGACATCACCCGCATCGCTTCGGTGCTGAATTCGGCGAGCGTGTTGCCGCTCTTATCGGTGATGCGGCTGACAAAGGTCGGCTGGCGGTATTCGCCGCCGGCAGCCAAGGTGCCGTAAGCGGCGACCATTTCCAACGGCGTAACCGGACTGGTCCCGAGCGCTAGCGAGGGAACCTCGTCGAGCTTGCTTTGGTTGACTCCCATTCGACGCGCAAGGTCCGCGGTTTCTTTTGCACCGATCTCATGCATCACTTGCGCGGTGATCGTGTTTTTCGAATGGATGAGCCCGTCGCGCGCCGTCATGCGCTGGCCGCTCGGCGGCGATTGATCGGACGGGCGCCATACTGCGCCGTCAGGCAGTGGAATCTCCACTGAGCGGTCGGTGAAGCGTCGATCGGGCGACATACCGTGCTCGAGAGCCGCGCCATAAACGAACAGTTTGAAGGTGGACCCTGGTTGCCGCCGGGCTTGCGCCACATGATCGAACTGGTCGGTCTTGAAGTCGCGGCTACCGACCCACGCCTTTATTTGACCGGTGGCCGGATCGATGGCGACGAAGCCCGCCTGCAGACGCGTCTTGTCGGCGCGCAGCTTCGCGATGAATTCGCGATCGCTCTTGAGTTGCGCCAGCGCAGCTTCAGGCGCGGTTCCGGAACCGACCAAGCTACGGTAAGCCGGCGATTCCCGAGTAAACAGGTCGATCAAGCTGGGCTTGGTCTTCCAAAAATAACCGAAAGGCTGAACCCGCCGGCGCCGATCGACATAGGCCTGCGGGTTCGACGACAGCAAGCTTCCCGTGCTCATTCCCCACTCCACATCCGCCACCGCTTGCAAAGCGTCCATCTGGCGCTTTACGGCTTGAATGGCCACCGCCTGTAAACGTGAGTCGATGGTGCTGTGAACGATCAAGCCGTCGGAATAAATGTCGCGGTCGTTACGGTCCGCCCAATCAATCAGCCATCTACGAATGTGCACGGCGAGATGAGGGACGGGGCCGACGGCTTCCGGCTGGCGTTCGAAATCGAGACGTATGGGTCGAGTTTTTAGCCGATCGAAATCGGCCCGGCTCAACACCCCGCGCTTGACCATTTGCGCCAGCACCACGTTGCGTCGCCGAAGGGCGCGCTCGGGATTGAGCACCGGGTTGTAGTAGCTGGTGCCTTTCAACATGGCGATCAAGGTCGCACTTTCAATGACATTGAGTATTTGCGCCGGCTTGTCGAAGTACGTGCGCGCGGCCATTTCGATACCGAACGCGTTGTACAAAAACGGCATGGTGTTGAGGTAGGTTTCCAATATTTCTTTTTTTGTATAGGCGTACTCGATTTTGATCGCGGTGATCGTCTCCTTTATTTTTCGAGTGATCGTCCGATTTCGGCCGACTTCCTGCGGATAGAGGTTGCGTGCGAGCTGCTGGGTGAGGGTTGAACCCCCCTCCGGATCGGCGATGAAGGCGCGTAACAGGCCGGTTGCGGTGCGCCATAAATCAACGCCGTAGTGTTGGTAAAAGCGGTGATCTTCAGTGGCGATTAGGGCATGGATCACATGCGGCGAAATTCGACTGAGTCCGACCCATTCGCGATTCATCGGCTTGAAAGTCGCCAAGCGCTTGCCGTCGGCCGAGATCAGCACGCTCGGGTCGTCAATTTTGGCTTTTCGGATATCGCCAATACTCGGCGTGAACGGGATCAAAATGGTCGTGTACCCGACCAAGAGCGCCAGTCCGAGCGCGCCAATCACGCCCAATCCCTTCGTGCCGGCACTAATCCGGTCGCGCGTGCTCGAAGTGGGATCGATTAATGTTCTAAAAAAGCCGGCGAGCCGGCGGTACAAGCGGTTAAGCCGTCCGGCAGGACGTATGTTTTCAGCCAATTTTTTTTCCTAGCGCGGATTATTCATACAACGAGGTAAACTCATGACATTCTGTCGACGAGGCGCGGTCCCCGGAGGAGCGAAGGCACTAGGCCAGCTATTTCATGGTCACAGGTGGCGCATGGCACGATGCTTGACTTTTTCACTGAAGATCTCACGATTGTCCGCCGCAATCTTTCTTAGAAAAGCACGCGCAAAGCTCATTCGCAACGAAGCAATCACATCATCGCCAAGTAGAGGCATCCGGCGATCCATCGTGCGCCGCGGCG
>JAICHC010000415.1 GCA_025922795.1 Candidatus Binatia bacterium
AGAAGATTGCAGCGTGCCGGGGGTTTTCGCCGTCGTAGCGAAAATTCATTCCTGGAAAGAGCTGCTCGTCGAATTTGTGCGCATACTCGGTGAACTTGATGCCGAGAAAAACCAGTCCAAGAAAAACCGTCAACGCGAGAAAGATCAGCAGCGCGTTTTGTTTATCCTCGTGCGCGGCGTGAACCGCCAACACAACCGTCAGGCTGCTCGCGATCAGCACGGCTGTGTTGATCGTGCCGAGGATGATATCCATGTGATTGCTCGCTTCAGCGAAAGCCCCCGGATAACTGCCGCGGTAGATCAGATAGCCGAGGAACATGCCGCCGAAGAACATGATCTCGGTGACGAGGAACGCCCACATGCCGAGGGTGGACGCCTCGTGCTGCTGCGCGAAATCATCGAAGTGGTGCGCTACTGCTCGGGGGACCTCAGCCATGGCTCTCCTGCTTTCGATAGTCGTAAACTTCCCTGGTGACGATGGGAGTTTTTTCGAAGTTGTAGGTCGGCGGTGGAGATGGCGTCTGCCATTCCAGGCCGGTGGAGCCCCATGGGTTGGCGCCGGCCGGCTTACCGTAGCGCATCGACCAGACCAAATAGATCATCGGAATGATGTAGCCGATTCCCAGAATGGAAGCGCCCGCTGATGACATCACGTTGAGCACCTGGAACTCCTCCGGATAAACATGGTAGCGCCGCGGCATGCCGAGATAGCCGAGGATGAACTGAGGGAAGAAAGTAAGGTTGAAACCTACAAAGATGATCAGCGCGGCGAACTTGGCCCAGCCCTCAGGATAGATGCGGCCGGAGATCTTCGGCCACCAGTAGTGCAGCCCGCCGAGATAGCCCATCAGGGCTCCTCCGACCATGATGTAATGGAAGTGGGCGACAATGAAGTACGTGTCATGCACGTGAACATTCACGCCCAGGGAGGCGATGAGCACGCCGGTAAGGCCACCGACGGTAAACAGGCCAATGAAGCCGAGGCCGTAGAGGAGTGGCGTCGCGTACGAAATCGAGCCGCCGTAGAGCGTTGCGGTCCAATTGAAAACCTTGACGGCCGAGGGAATCGCGACGAACATGCTCAGAAGGGAGAAGATCATGCTGCCGTAAAGGGACTGGCCGCTGACGAACATATGATGGCCCCAGACCAGAAATCCCAACACGGCGATGGCGATGCTGGAGAACGCGACGAACCTGTAGCTGAAAATCCGCTTTCTGGAGAAGCAGGTGATCACTTCGCTGACTACCCCCATGGAAGGGAGGACCATGATGTAGACCGCCGGGTGGGAGTAAAACCAGAAGAGATGCTGAAAGAGAACGGGATCGCCGCCCAGGGTGGGATTGAAAATTCCCAACCCGAAAACCCGCTCCAGCACAACCAACCCGAGGGTGATGGCTACCACGGGGGTGCCTAAGAGGTTGATCATGCTGGTGGCATAGTGCGCCCAGATGAAAAGCGGCAAGCGAAACCAGGTGAGACCGGGGGCGCGCATGGTGTGAATGGTCACAATGAAGTTAAGCCCTGTCAGGATCGATGAAAAGCCGGCAAGAAAAACACCTATAATCGTCACGACAACAAAGGTGTTGCTGTAGACGCTGCTGTAAGGCGTATAGAAAGTCCATCCCGTATCGACGCCACCGGCAAGGACGGCTCCGAGAGCGAAGACCGCGCCGATCACAAGCAGGTACCAGCTCAACAGATTCAGCCGCGGGAACGCCAGATCGCGCGCGCCGATCATCATGGGCACCAGGAAGTTGCCGAGAGTTGCCGGAATCGAGGGGATCAGAAAAAAGAACACCATGATGATCCCATGAGCGCTGAAGAGCTTGTTGTAAGTCTCCGAGATCACCACGTCTCCCTGCGGCGTTGCCAGCTCCAGCCGGAACAAAACCGCCGCGGCGCCGCCGATGAAAAACATCACGGTGATGGTTCCCAAGTACAAGAGCGCAATGCGCTTGTGGTCGACGGTGAAGAGCCACGACATCACGCCGTAGTCGGCGTTGAGATAATGCCTGCGGGGTTCTGTGGGATAGTCCAGTTTTTCGGCTTTCATACTGAACACGTTTTGCTTATTTCGTACTGCTTACCGCTCCCTGCCTATTGCCGGCTTGCGTTTGCCCCAACGATTTGATGTATGCGACCAACTGCATTACTTCCTCCTCGTTGATTCGTCCTTGAAACGGAGGCATCAATGGCTGAAATCCCGCGGTGATCTTCGCTTGCGGATTGAGAATCGATTCGCGCACGTAGCTTTCATCCGCGGTGACCGTCTCGCCGCTTTGCAACTTCACCTGGCTGCCGAAAACTCCGGTGAGAACAGGGCCGATCCCTTGCTTTTCCATTCGATGGCAGACCTGGCAGCCCAGATCCCGGAATAGCTGCTGGCCCTTGGCGGTCAACGAGCCCTCGGGCACCGGGCGCGAGGTCGGCAGGCCGGCGACCGCCCGCGGCGCGCCCAATTCTCCACCGAGCCATGCCTCGTACTGTTCGGGCTCCAGAACAACGACCTGGCCGATCATGCCAGAGTGCTGTGTGCCGCAGTATTCGGCACAGAAGAGATGGAACTGCCCGGGTTGGGTCGCCTCAAACCAAATCGTCGTGTAGCGACCGGGTACGACGTCGTACTTCACCCGAAACGCCGGGATAAAGAAACTGTGAATCACGTCTTCACTTGCGAGGGTGAGCTTTACCGGCCGTCCCAGGGGAACATGCAGCTGATTGATCTCGCGCTGCCCGTCGGGGTGCTGAAACTTCCACATCCATTGTCGTCCAACTACGAAAATTTCCAGCGCATTTTGAGGAGGGCGCGCCAGCGCATAGTAAACATTTGCGCCCCAGAAAAATGCGATCAACGCCAGGATCAATGGGACCACAATCCAGGTAACTTCGAGCGCGAGGATGTCGCGCATCTCGGGGGGCGGCTCCTCCTCTTCGAAGCCGCGGCGGTACTTGATCGCGAAATAAATGACGAGAGTAAAAATCAGCAGGCTAAAGAACACGCTGATTCCAACCAGATAAAAGTACAGTGCATCGACCCGGGGGGCCATGGTGGAAGCCTGATCGGGAAATAGGTGAAACCCCGGGCTCATGATCGCCGATCCTGTCTTGGCGCAGATCGATGTGTTTCGGGATGGCGCTCGCGGCGAAGCATGAGCAGCAAAAAGCCTCCGAGCAGAAGAACCGTGGCGGTAGCAGAGACCCGCAGCAGGTTCAGAATGGAAAGCGTGTATTTCCCTTGCGCGGGGTCGTATTTGTAACAAAGCAGCAGCAGCTGATCGACCGCAGAGCCAATCCGGTTGCCGGAAGCTTCGATGAGGGCAAAGCGCAGGTCGCGGGGCGGATAATCAAAGCCGTAAAAATAACGCGAGATTTTCCCTTCGGGAGTCAAGGCGACAGCGCCGATGGCGTGCACGTAGCGGTCCGCTTTTCCCTTCTCGTTCTCGACGTAACGAAACCCGGCCGTTTCCGCGAGGGAGTCGATCGAATGCTGAGCGCCGGTCAAGAAATGCCAGCCCGCCGCAGCTTGTGGAGGCAAGCGCTCCATCAGCGCGCGCTTTTTAGTTCCGGCGAGCTCCGGCGTTTCCCGAGGATCGATGCTGACCGCGATAACGCGATAATCGTCGCCGGGCTTCAGATCCAGAGGACGTAGGCTTCTGGCGAGACCTTCGAGAACGAGCGGGCAAAGCTGCGGGCAGTCGTAGTAAACAAACGCGAGCAACACCGGTTTGCCGTCGAGGTATCGATCCAAGGCGACCGCGCGGCCGGTCTCATCCGTGAAAATCAGCTCGCGCGGAACTTGCGCATTCAGGCGCTGTTCGATCGTCACGTCGCTGGCAATGACGGCCGCGCTCGGGGCGCTTTGCGCCGCCTGCTCGTCATGAGCGAAGGCAGAGGACGCCAGGAGGACCATCCAGAACCATAAAAACAGTTTCTTCATCGCGTCAGTTCACTTTGCTGAGTTTTAGGTGTTGAGTTTTGGATTCGAAGTCGCCGGTCGCTTTTCCGGAGGACCGATAACTCAAAACCCATGACTCAAAATATAAACAACTATTTATTTCGCCTCTCTTCCACCGGTTTTTCTTGCCGGCAATCCTCGTTCTGCGAGCAGTTCCATCGCTCGATCGATAGG
>JAICHC010000416.1 GCA_025922795.1 Candidatus Binatia bacterium
CAGGATCGCTGTCCTGCGCCATGATGATCGGTATCGTACTAGTCACGGCTTTGGCAGCCGTAGTATCCCCTGGGCCGGCAGACACAATGATGTTTACATTGAGACGAACCAGCTCGGTCGCGAGCGCAGGGAGGCGATCTAGTTTGCCCTCTGCGTGCCGTTGCTCAATGACAATGTTTTTCCCCTCGACGTAGCCGAGTTCACGAAGACCCTGGCGAAATGCTTCGGTGCGAGCCGCGATTGCGGAAAGGGAGGTAGCAGTGAGGTAGCCAATTCGCGGGGCCTTCGCCCGCTCCTGGGCATGAGCAACAGTAAGCAAAAAGAGGCTAAGTGATAGCCAGAGACCAGTTCTTAAAAACATCCCCTTTTCTCCTGTCTTTTTGCTGTTCACTGCCAACCGCTCACTGCTCGCTGATCACCTAATGACTCTGTTCGCCCGCGCCAGCACGTTGGACGGAATCGTCAGGCCGATCTGCTTTGCCGTCTTGAGATTGATCACCAGCTCAAACTTCGTCGGCTGCTCGACTGGCAGATCCGCAGGCTTAGAGCCCTTGAGAATTTTGTCTACATAAGTGGCGGCGCGACGATCCAAATCATATGGATTCACTCCATAGGTGATAAGCCCTCCCGCTTCCATATACTCGCGGCTGCGGTATATCGCCGGAAGCCGGTGTTTAACCGTAAGTTCGACAACCTGTTTTCGCCGGGAAGCATAGATGCCGCTCCCCAATACCAGCATGGCATCAGCACGCTTTCCAACTGCTGCGAGAAATGCGGGTTCGATATCTTCGACGCTGAGCACGTCAAAAAATTTGGACTCCACTCCGAAAGCGCCCGCGGCAAGTTCAATCTCTTTTAACAACTTGTCATGCCCTGGAGTATCCGAAGTTCCGAGGACAGCGAGGCGCGACAGCCGAGGACTGATCTCTTTCAAAATCTCCACGTGCTTTCCACTTATCTCTGTAGCCATGCTAGAGAGTCCGGTAATATTTCCACCGGGCCGTGCGAGGCTGGTTACGAAGCCACTGCCAACCGGATCGATTTCGCGCGCCATCACAATCGGAATCGTGGAAGTTGCCGCCTTCGCAAAACGAGTGGGTCCTGGACCGCTAGCAACGATGACCTCTACTGGAATCTGTACCAACTCGGCCGCAAGCGCAGGGAGGCGATCGAGCTTGCTATCGGCATACCGCTCCTCGAGGAGAATATTACTTCCTTCTATATAACCGAGCTCGCGCAAGCCCTGTCGAAAGGCCTGAACGCGAGGCGCTCCAGAGGAGGCCGACACGGAAAACAGCAATCCTACGCGCGGAACTTTCACCGGCTGCTGCGCCTGGGCGGGAGCCGTTATCAGAAAGACAGTCGCCAGTAACCAGGCAAGGGTTTTCGAAATCATGGAGTGTTTCTCTTACTGATGCCTTTCGCCTCAGGCCTCACGCCTTCCTTTAACTACCACTTGGTCTGCCCGCGCTAATGAGTTCAGCGGAATTTTCAGGCCGATCCGCTTCGCCGTTTTCAGATTGATCACCAGCTCGAACTGATTGACTTTCCGGTTGGTGGCCATACTGAGGTTGTCCACTTTTTGAGGCCAAATTGTATTGTTGTGTTGTTGGTTGCTTGCGCTACAATGAGGGCGCTGTTCAATAGGCGTTTAATATGGGGCTTTTTCACGTAAAGGGTCATCTCACCGGGCCGACGGGGCACGTTGAGGAAGTGGAGCTGCTTGTCGATACTGGAGCTACCCTCAGTGTGGTGCCGAAGTCGTTGGCGGAGAGGCTTGAGCTGAAGCCCACCCGCTCGCAAAGCGTGGTGATCGCAGGTGGACAGCGAGACGTCTGGCCGATTGCTGAAGCACGACTGGCGCTGAATGGGGATGAGATTACAACTCCATGTTTTATCGCGCCCGAGGGACCGGCCCTGCTTGGCGCCGTCGCTCTCGAAAGCCTTTTTCTCGCCGTCGATCCTGTCGGCAAGCGCCTCATCCCCGTGGACGGGTTTGTCGGCTGAAAACGGTCCGCCACAGCGACCGTTTATCCTAATGGCTGTCTGCGGTTTTCTCATCTAATCACTCGATCCGCCCGCACCAACACGTTTGGCGGAATGACCAGTCCGATCTGCTTGGCGGTCTTCAGGTTGATCATGAGCTCAAAATAAGCCGGAGCTTCGACCGGCAAGTCCCGCGGCTTTGTGCCTTTGAGAATTCGATCCACATACCATGCGAGCCGCAGGCCGATGCGATACCTGTCGGAATCGTAGGACAGCAAAGCACCATCGTCGGTAACATGGGATGCCTCGTTACCCATGACGGGAAGCTTTTTCTGCATCGCGAGGGGTACGATCTTATTGAACCGGGTTCTGAACATGCTTGCCCCAATAACGAAGACGCCGTCCGCAGTTTCTTTGGAAAGAGTCTGAAGTGAGGTGTCCAGATCGGAAATCACCTTGATCGGCTTCGCTATCAACTTGACGTTCAGCTTGGAAGCGCTTCCACGTAGCATATTCAGGTTCATTTCGTGACCGGGATTCTCGCCTCTGGCATTGTAGAGCACAGCGACTCGCCGAAGGATTGGCACGGCCTCCTTGAATATTTCCAGGCGTTTGCCTTGGAACCCGGGACCGGTGCGCGTGGTCACGCCGGTAAGATTTGAACCGGGGCGGGCGATAGAATTGACGAATCCGGCCTGCACCGGATCCGAACCGAAAGAGAAGACCGTCGGGATCTCCGGCGCGAAGTCCTTGACCACGCGCGTTGCGGTGCCGCCGATGGTGACGAGCACGTCCACTTTTTTCTCTTTGTAGGTTTTAACCAATGGACCATATTCATCGTAGTTCGCCTTCGCCGCGATCTCCAAGTCAAGGTTTTCCTCTTGAATATACCCATGACTTTTCAGCCCATCGCGGAGGCCCATGACCTGCGGAATATCGGCCCCGCCGACGACCAACACGCCAAGGCGATAAACTCTGGCGGGCTGAGCTTCGGCAAGTGCGCCGAAGGCGACAAAGCAGGCGCAAAGAAAACCGACCGAGACGAGGAGAATATTTGCGGTAAAGCCGATCGTTGGTTTCATCCGTGGTCTCCTGGATTTCGGGCTTTGAATTGTAGGGACGCACCGCCGATCAGCCTGTCGGCACGCGCAAGACCTTCCGTGGAGCTGTAACGATTTTGGGATTTCCAGATTCATCGAATGATCCGGTCCGCTTTTGCCAAAGCGTTGGGTGGGATCCTCGCGATTTTAGATTTTGGATTTGCGATGGTTCGACATGGCTCACCACAGGTTTTGGATTGTTCGGTCATCGGAAATATTGGGTGGAATGGTTAATCCGATCTGCTTCGCGGTCTTCAGATTGATCACAAGCTCGAACTTCGTCGGCTGTTCTACGGGCAGATCGGCAGGCTTAGCGCCTTTCAAGATTTTGTCCACATAATATGCGACGCGCCGGTAGCCATGCACGACGTCCGCCGCGTAGGACATGAGCCCGCCGGCATCCACCGCTTCTCTGTTGGTATACATCGACGACAGCTGACTCTTTAACGCAAGGCTGGTGGTCCGTTTTTGGTTAGCATTCATTAGTGGACCCGCCGAGCACGTACAGTCCATCGGAACGATCCTTGTTTAGCGCAGCGAACACGCTCTCGAAATCATCCGCAGCTTGTACCTCCCAAAACCGAATAGTTAACTTCAGCCCGCGCGCCGCGACTGGGAGCAACTCTTTTACCTCGATTACACTGGGAGCACTCGCCGGATCGTAAAGAACCGCGACACGAGCGACTTTAGTAACGGCTTCTTTCAGCAGCTCCAGCCGCTTCCCGCTCTGTGGAAAGGAGGGTAAGACCGGTGACATTGGCACCGGGACGGGCAAGGCTGTCAACTACGCCCTTCTCGACAGGATCGGAGCCTTGGCCCATCATAACGATGGGGATCGTCGTCGCATTCTTCGCCGCACGGATCGATGTGGCCCCTCCTACTGCCAGGATAATATCAACCCTGAGACGCACCAGCTCGGCCGCAAGCTCAGGGAACCGGTCGCACTTACCCTCTGCATATCGGTACTCGATGGCGATGTTCTGTCCTTCTATGTAGCCAAGCTCGCGCAGAGCCAGCCGAATGGCGTCGGCAC
>JAICHC010000417.1 GCA_025922795.1 Candidatus Binatia bacterium
CGCATCATGAGCAAGATAAGAGAACGGTCGTTTTGGCCCTATCGGAACTATCGCTGCGGCGTGCTTCTGGAGGTTGCGCTTTGGAGGACGACCTATGCCTGCCGAGTTTCCTTCAGAAGCTGGGGCGAAGCTTTCTAGAACGGGATTGAGGTCAAGATCCGAGCAGGTCGACTGGCAATGTTTTTCGGCCGCGACAACCACCCATCGCTTGAATCCCAGGGGGGATTGGTGCAACGTGTGAAAATTAAGGAATTGAGAAGAATTGAGAATAAACTTTACATTGTGCCCCCGTAGCTCAGGTGGATAGAGCACAGGATTCCTAATCCTGGGGCCGCGTGTTCGAGTCACGCCGGGGGCATTTAGTTCTCGCGGAGTAGTTCATCACTTCTCCCCTTTCACGTTAGTTCATACTGCTCGAAAATTGCCAAGAGATTAGGGCCAAGGTCGGCGCTCGTCTCCGTGCCGACTTTGGCCCTCGACCTCACTGATGCGTTTCAGAATTGTGAGTCCTGTGGCAGAACTCGCTTCGTGCTCTATCTTGACTAAGCGCGTTCAAATTTTCTCCCGGCTTGATGGTGTCAGCGATGTCGTTAATTACCCTTCAGCCAATGTCATCATTCGTAGATCGAGATCTTTTTCGGCGGCGGACGATCGAACCGTTTTTGAAGATTGCGGAAATCTTCGGGGTTTGATCGGCCAGCATCCAGCAAACGTCCGTCTCTAGAAGACAGCCCCCGCGCGAAAAAAGTTGGATCAGCGATGCGTATCGCGCGTTTCGGTCTGATGACTTCCTTAGCCAAACATTTACCGTCATAACCCGTTGCCATGCCGCCGTCAGTCGGCTGTGGATAAGGACGAGAAACTGACGAAGCAAATGAATCGGTTTCAGGAATTCGCTTACAGCGCGCAAGTGCAGCTGTCCCGGATTTGAGAATGAAACAAAAGTCTATAGATTCCTGATTTAAGGATCAAATCTTTGCTTTTTTTATCGTCAATTCGCTGGAAGCCGCATTGGTGGCTGATCTCACCTACAGTTGGTGAGGCAATCAACAAAGTTATCCACAGTTTCTGTTGACAACTTTCTTCTAACAATAAATTGCCTTATCAAACGTGACCCGGCTCGATGAAAAATAAAAAAATACTTGCTCTTTTTATATACTGTGTGATACCTGACCCAGATGTCGTTACGATCAGCGAGACGTAAAACGCCAATGAAGATGAAGTACGTTGATACCGACTGTTTTTTCGAGCTAGTTGCACGGTCAGGAAAAACAGAAAAGGACTTTTGCAACAGTGCCGGAGTGTCGAGTCAAGTTTTTTACCGGCTGCTCCACTTCGGCGGGCCGGTTAGAATGCCAACCCTGTCAAAAGTCGCCTCGACGCTTGGGGTCTCGGTAGAGTCTTTGATTGAGCGTGACAATCTGGCTGATCCGATCTCTTGAGCTCCCAGCGCGATTGCCAACTTTTTCTCTTCTGTGATTTCCGCGCGTAATAGCGCAAATCGTTTAGCGTGCTTCTTCCACCCTGCCGCTATCTTAGCTTGGGCAGTTTGCCTGAAAGGCATGTTCACAAATTTTAGTCGAAGTCCTGATCGTTCGGAAACAACAGCTTGCCAGCAAAAAGCTTAAAGACTTAGATGGCGAGAATTTTTTGTTCATACTCCTGAAATAGCGGGGGCATGGAATCGAATTTGGCATTTTCTTTGTCGTTTCCTCGCATCTTTGTTACCATCTATCGCCAAGTGGGAGCCAAGCGTGATGAAAAATTATGATCATCGAGTACTCGGGCGAGGCGGATGCAAAAGCGTACGTCTCGCGGGATTTGTCTTTGCGGTGTTCAGCTCTTTTAGCTGCAGCTCAAATCAAGAGGCTCTGTCGATTACGATGTATCATCCAGAAACTAAGCAAACGCTCACCTGTAACGCCCACGATAAATTGGCTCGCAGTGAATCCTCCGTGCTGGCCCTGGCAGTGGAAAGTTGCGCAAAGAATCTCGAACAGCATGGCTTTGTGCGCAAGTAGCAATCCAACGCAGGCCGCTTGACCTGGACGAAATTTTCCCGCTAATCTTCAGCGCACCAATTTCTGTGGGCCGTGAAAGTTGCCTGACAGCTCAACCGATGAAGACGTTCAGCAGGGACGCGGCGACTGCTTACCTTGACTTTCAAGAAAGCCAAGCTTAATTTGGACCTATAAGGTCATATATAGGAGGATTCATGGCCAAGAGTTTTCAGGACATAATGGCCGAGGCACGCAAGGAAATCCCCGAAGTGAGCGCGCAGCAGGTAAACGAGTTGCTTAAGAATAACGGCAAATCGCCTGTTTTACTTGATGTCCGGGAGAGTGACGAGTGGCGCCAAGGACATCTGGAAGGAGCCCTTTCGCTGCCGCGGGGATTTCTCGAAATAAAAGTCGAGACGGCAGTGCCCAATAAAGAAACACCCATTATCGCCTACTGCGCCGGCGGCGTGCGCTCCCTGCTTGCCGCCAAAGCGATGAAAGAGATGGGTTATCAAAATGTTTCCTCTATGGCCGGGGGATATACGGCGTGGAAGAACGGCGGCTTCAATTGGGTGCAGGATTTTCAATATACGTCCGAGCAGCTGATTCGCTACAGCCGGCACTTTCTCCTGCCCGAGGTAGGCGAGGACGGCCAGGCGAAATTGCTGCAAGCCAAAGTCTTGATGATTGGCGCTGGCGGCCTGGGCTCCCCTTCCGCTTATTATCTGGCCGCCGCAGGAGTGGGGACGATAGGGATCATCGACAACGATGTTGTCGACATTTCGAACTTGCAGCGGCAAATCCTTCATGCCAACGATCGCGTTGGCATGGCCAAGGTCGAGTCGGCCAAGAAAACTCTCGAAGCGCTCAATCCGGATGTTAAAGTCGTTCCCTACCACGCCAAACTAACATCTGAAAACATTATGGAGATCATCAAAGATTACGACTTGGTTGTCGATGGCTGCGACAACTTCCCGACACGCTATCTGGTCAACGATGCCTGTGTGCTCGCGCGAAAACCCAACGTGCACGGCAGTATCTTCCAGTTCGAGGGTCAGGCGACAGTTTTCTATCCAGGCAAAGGTCCCTGCTACCGCTGTTTGTATCCGGAGCCGCCGCCTGCGGAATTGGCGCCGAGTTGCGCCGAAGCCGGGGTGTTGGGCGTGCTGCCGGGATTGATCGGTGTCATCGAAGCGTTGGAAGCGGTTAAAATCATTTTGGGAAAGGGCGAAACTCTCGTCGGTCGTTTGCTGCACTTCAATACCCTGACCATGGAGATCAACACACTCAAGCTGCGGCGCGATCCTAACTGCCCGATGTGCGGCGATCACCCGACGATTCACGAACTCATCGATTACGAAGAGTTCTGCAGCCTGCGCCACTAAGACAGGATTTGAACAAACGGCAGTCAAAGGGCGGCGTCACAGCCGCCCTTTTTGTTTTTGTGGGTTTCTGGTCCGCCGCCGGCGATTGGAAAAGGAGCGCTCGCCGTCTTGCTGGAGACCGACTGCTTTCTTGAGCGAGGCGACTTCGCTCCGACTGAGCGGGCGTAGTTCGCCAGGCGGTAAAGCCCCCAACGATACCGGTCCGACTCTAATGCGCACCAATTTTTCGACAAAAAAACCTAAGGCTTCGAAGATGCGTCTCACTTCGCGCTTTCGTCCTTCCTGAACTTCGATCTCGACCCAGGCATTTTTCCTGAGTTTCTCGATCACCCGGGCACGGGCCGGAGCACTCATGCCATCTTCCAAGCTAATGCCTTTGCGCAGCCGCGCCAGGTCTTCGTTGGTCGGGCAGGCGCTCAGCTTGGCTCGATAGAGTTTTTTCACGCCAAAACGCGGATGCGTCAACCGCAACGCGAAATCGCCATCATTGGTGAGCAGCAGAAGCCCGGTGGTGTTGTAATCGAGCCGACCTACGGGGAAGAGCCGCCGCTTCTCGCCAAGGCGTGCCAGATAGGGGGTCAAATCCGGACGATGCTCCGGATCGTTGAGGGTGGTGATGACGCCCGGGGGCTTGTGAAGCGCGTAATAGAGCGGCGCTGCAGCGGGCTTGATGCGCTTGCCGTCGACTTTGATGCTGTCTTTGGCGGGGTC
>JAICHC010000418.1 GCA_025922795.1 Candidatus Binatia bacterium
ACTGAATTGCGCAAGGGCGTCCCTGTGCGGATTTCGCTAAAAGGGGGGACGCTGGCGCGCATTGAAAATCTATCCACCGATAAGGAAATGTTCGATCTTGAGCTCGAGCCCGAACTCGTGACCGGTCTATACGAGCGCATCTGGCAGGAGCGCAAAGTGGTCAAGCTG
Source organism: Candidatus Binatia bacterium (assembly GCA_025922795.1). The sequence continues at coordinate 169 of JAICHC010000418.1, forward strand.
GCGGAGGTTCCGCCGCTGCTGGTCAAAGCCGTCTTGGCGGTCGAGGACGAGCGATTTTTCAGCCATCAGGGCATCGATCCGATCGGCATTATTCGGGCGATGTGGGTCAACCTGGGCAGCATGAGCTTCCAGCAAGGCGGCAGCACGCTGACTCAGCAGCTGATGAAAAATTTCTTCTTGACCGATGAACGCACGCTCAGCCGCAAGGTCCCCGAAGCGATCATGGCGCTGATCGCCGAGCGCAAATACTCCAAAGAAACGATCCTGGAAAATTATTTGAACGAAATCTATCTCGGCCAAAGAGGCTCGCAGGGTATTTTCGGGGTCTGGGAAGCGGCGCAATTCTACTTTGCCAGGCCGCTCAGCGACTTAACGCTCGGTGAATCAGCGCTCCTGGCCGGCTTGATCCGCGCGCCGAATCGGCTATCGCCGTACCGCAGCGCTGAGGCCGCGACCAAACGGCGCAATGTGGTCTTGGCTAAATTGTTCGATGATCGCGTGATCTCCCGCCGGCAGTATGAAACCGCGCTGAACGAAAACCTGCCCCAGCGTGCACTGGTCAAAGTGACCAACGATGCGCCTTTCTACGTCGACTATTTGCGCCGCGAGCTCGACGAAAACTACTCGAACGCGGTGCTGACCAAAGAGGGACTGCGAATCTTTAGCAGCCTCGACCTCCAGCTGCAGAGGAAAGCGGAACGCGCGCTGGTGGAGGGCCTCAAAAAACTTGAAGCGGCGCATCCGGCGTTGCGCCGTCAGGGCAACGACGACAGCTTGGAAGGCGCGATCGTCGTTATTCGACCGCAAACCGGCGAGATCAAGGCGATGGTCGGCGGGAGAAATTATCAGAAATCGCAATTCAACCGGGTGTTTCAGGCCAAGCGCCAACCGGGTTCGATATTTAAGCCGTTCGTTTATTTGGCGGCGCTCATGTACGGCGGGCAAAGCGGCGTGCGATACACGCCTGACACGGTGGTTAACGACAGCCAGTTCACTTGGAGCTATGATGGCAAGGAGTGGCAACCGGACAATTACAATCGCGAATATTTCGGCGCCGTAACCTTTCGGCGTGCTCTGGAAAGCTCACTGAACTCCGCCACCGGCCGAGTTGCTCAAGACGTCGGCATCCGCCGGGTGCGCGAGGTTGCCCATCGCCTAGGAATTCAGAGCGCTCTGCCGGCGGTGCCGTCGCTGGCGCTGGGATCGGCAGAGGTCACGCCGTTGGAAGTTGCGGTGGCGTTCTCGACGCTCGCCAATGGCGGCGTACGCACCCGCCCCCTGGCCGTCAAGCTGGTCATGGATCAAAATGCTCAACCTTTGGAAAAGCGTGACGTCCGCGTTGAGCAAGTCATCGAGCCGCAGCTCGCCTACATGATGAATCATCTGCTCGCAGGCGTCCTCGATCGCGGGACGGCGTTTACCGCGCGTCGAATGGGATTTAACCGGCCCGCGGCGGGAAAAACCGGCACCACCAACGATTATAAAGACGCCTGGTTCGTCGGCTACACGCCGGATTTGCTGGCTGTGGTATGGGTTGGATTTGACGGCCAAAGTAAACTGAACTTGTCGGGGTCAGAAGCGGCGTTGCCGATCTGGACCGAATTCATGAAGAGCGCCACGGCAGGCATGCCGGTAACCGACTTTATCGCGCCGGAACCGATGTATGAAAGCGTACCGAACGTCCTGGGGAATTGCGCTCCTCTGGGTCGCGAAGGCGAATTGGGCGGCCAACCCTGTCTGCCGCCAACGCCTCCCTATCGACCGATTCGAGATACGCAGTGAAAATAGCCGACGTAAAAAACTTTTCGGACTATTTGGCAGGTGGAGCGCTGGCGCTGGCTATCGCGCTGGCCGGCTGCGCGCCGCAGCGCCCCTATCGTGCGCCGCTGCCGCCTAGCGGCAGCGCACCGATCCCGACACGCGTTCCGCCGCCTGCGCCGCAACCGGAAGCACCGCCTGGATCGATCGAGATTATTAGAAAGCCGCTGGTGCAGGATCCAAGAATTCGCGAACAGGATCTGGAGCCTCCGCCCGCGCCGCCCGAGAAAGAATCAGTAATTCCACCGAGTGTAAGCGAATATCCAACGATCCCCGAGGCGCAGTTGTCGCTGCCGCCGCCGTTACCCGACGACAGTTCCTTGCTCGCCAAGATTACTGCTGGAGTCACGCCCCAGCGCGCCGCCTCGTTGCGTCTAACGGATGAAGCCAGCAAGCTGCTCGAAGCCGGCGAGCCGGCGAAGGCCATCAGTCGACTGGAACGGAGCATCGTTATCGATTCGACCAATCCTTATGGTTATTTTTACCTGGCTAAAGCCCAGCATCGCTTGGGACGCTATAAAGCATCGCTCAATTTCCTCGACGTCACCGCGGCCCGGCTGAGTGGCGACCCTTTCTGGTTGGCCGAAGTGCACGCGCTGCGCGGCGAAAACTACCGGGCACTCGGTCAACTGCAACAAGCCGAGGCAAATTACGCCCAGGCGATGCGGCTAAATTCCGGTAATCGCACCGCTGCCGACGCACTGCTGCGGTTGCGTGCGGACGCTCCGCCTACGACTCGATAGCTTTCCGCCTTCATGTTAGTCCTTGGTGTCGAAACTTCCTGCGACGATACCGCCGCCGCGGTTGTGCAGGACGGGCGAACGATTCTTGCCAGTGTCGTCTCCTCACAGGACCAAGTCCATAGCCCCTACGGCGGGGTGGTTCCGGAACTGGCCTCGCGCCATCACATCAAAAATGTCTTGCCAATCGTCGATGACGCGCTGCGCAAGGCTGGCGCGACGCTCAACGATCTCGACGGCATCGCGGTTACCTACGGCCCGGGTCTGGTCGGCTCATTGCTGGTTGGGCTTTCGCTGGTCAAGGGGCTGTCGTTTCGATCTGGCCTTCCTTATGTCGGCGTCAATCATCTCGAAGCGCATCTCCTGGCGATTCATCTAGAGCACGAAGTCCCGTTTCCCTACATTGCGTTATTAGCTTCCGGCGGCCACACCTTGCTGTACAACGTCAGAGGCGTCGGAGATTACGTTCATCTCGGCGGCACGCGCGACGATGCCGCGGGCGAGGCTTACGATAAAGTGGCGAAGATGATGGGGCTTGGTTATCCCGGTGGGCGCATCATCGATCAGCTGGCGCAAACCGGTAACGCGAAAGCCATCCGCTTTCCGCGTGCCAGGTTAAAGAGCGGCGGCGGCTATGATTTCAGCTTCAGCGGCATCAAGACCGCCGTCTGGCATTATCTCAAGTCGCACCCGCAAGCCGAATCGAAAGAACGGCCCGCCGATATCGCCGCGAGCTTTCAAGAGGCGGTGGCGGAGATGCTGATTGGTCCGACGATCAAAGCCGTCATGGACAATTCCGTGACTCGAATCGTATTGTCGGGCGGTGTCGCGGCCAATAGCCGCTTGCGCGCGAAGATGAAAGCGGAGGCGGATGCCGCGGGGTTGGCGGTGTTCTATCCGGCGCCGAAGTTTTGCACCGATAACGGAGCGATGATCGCTCTGACCGGCTACTACTGGCTCAAGCGTGGCCGGCGTGACGACTATCGCCTCAATGCCGACGCGGATCTGACTCTTTAAAAGCAGTTCCAATGTTCAAGGGTCAAAGGTGCAAGGGATCGGGATGACCTTGTATGAGGAAGTTCGCGCGGCGTTGCGCGAATCGGAGTTCAAGCCGAGAAAGAGCCGCGGGCAGAATTTTTTGGTCCACGAGCGTGTGATCGATGCGATTGTCAGCCTGCTCGATCTCGATCCCAACGATGAGGTGCTCGAAATCGGTCCGGGGCTGGGCTTTTTGACGCGGCGGTTGCTGGAGCGGGCGGGCAAAGTGCGGGCCGTCGAAATCGATTCCACTTTAATTGAGCGCTTGCGCCGGAGCGAGCTCGCCGCAGACAGAAATCTGCAATTGGTTCACGGCGATATCCTGAC
>JAICHC010000419.1 GCA_025922795.1 Candidatus Binatia bacterium
ATCGAACACCGATGAGCACGAAGCGCGCACACGGACGTATCTCGGCCAGCATCGGCACTGAATCAGCCAGCAGCGACGTCACCAGACCGGTAAAACCCCGCTAAGGCGCGATTCACCGCCAGCCGGAACGCAGCATCGTTGCGCCGCATCATAAACCCATAAGGTTCGTAGGAAAATATGATGTTAGGGAGCGTAAAACGACTCGGGTCCTTCGAGGTCACGGCAAGACCGATCAAAATACCGCGATCGGATGCAAATGCGTCCGCGGAATCCTTCTCGATCGCGGCAAGTCCCTCCACATGGTTCTTAACTCGGACCGTTTGAACCTGGACAAATTCCTCCTTGAGAAATCGGCTCAACGCACTCTCGGTGGTTGTCCCGGGAATGACTGCAATGCGCTTGTCTGTAAGATCGGCCACGGCACGAAGAGTAAGATCTTTTTTGGTCAGCAGCCCGCCGCCATCGACAAAAGTCATCAGGCTGAAATCCACCCGTTCCTGGCGGGAAAGACTTGCTGTGCTAGTGCCGCATTCGATGTCGACTTTACCCGATGCAACCATATCGAGGCGGTTCTCTGTCGTCACTGGAACCCAGTTGAGTTTCAGATTGATGCCGAGCTGCTTTTGAATACTGCTGGCGATATGGGTACATAAATCGATGGAATAACCAACCGGCCGTCTGTCCGGTCCGGGAAAAGAGAACGGTGGCGCCGAAGTGAGGTAGCCGAGCGTGAACGAGCTCGACTCTTTGATCTTCTTGAGCGTACCGTCCAATTCCTGGCTAATGCCCGCCCGGGCGAGTAACAGCGCGACAAGCAATACGCCCAAGCCGATCTTTCGGTGAGTCATAACATCTCCTCAAGTTGAAACCTAAAATCCAACACACCTGCCTCGCGCCTCTGGTGGCTGTCAGGTGTTATCACTGGATCACAGCCTCTTAACGGTCCCTAACGGACCAACGGTACCCCTGCCGCAATATCGTATCTCACGACAGCCCGAATCTTGTTTTCGATCTGCAAATAGCGAGCAACTTTTCGAACCGGCAGCGCTTTGCTCAACTTCGGCGCATACGCGCTCTTCAGGTTCGCCTCGGCCACTTCGATGGCAAGCGCCTCGTCAATCAGCTTCTTTGCGTTTTCATCACTGAATGATTTACCCCGGAAGTCATCCGCATAGCTCTCCAACAAGTTGAGGATACGGCGATTTAGCTTTTGCAGATCTTTTTGATACTGGTCATAAATCGGCCAAAAACTTTTCGCCTCTGACTCCGTCAACTCCATATTCATCGCCACCACCAATTTCTTGTCCGCCCTGATCTTCTCGCGCAAAATTTGCATGTTGTCGGCAGGCTTGTCCTGCGCCGGCACTGGTGGCACAACCGCCAGCATTATTAAAGTCGCAAAAACGCCGATCATTTGTTTCGCTAATCCGATTCTCATCGCGATTCCCCCTTTGGTTTTAAAACGAACTACTCTCCAGGCTGTCAAAAGATTCAGAGCAAGGCGTCCGAAGGCCCGCGAGCGGAGGCGTACTTGTTCAGTACGTTGAGGCGAAGCGGGCCGAGCACAACGAAGCATATGAGTCGTTTGGACAGCCTGCTACGGGTTTGGGTTGATTTTGGTTATCTTCGTCCCCTGAATCCCTAACCCACCCATTAAGCCTTTCTGGTCGAAGATAAAAGCGTAGATACCTTTCTGCAGCGTTGTCGTAGACAGCGCCTTGCCAAACCCGGAATCCAACACGACCAAGCTTGGTCCCGTCCCCAGCTCAAACCCCTCGCTCTTGTCGAGATATTGAACGGATTCCTCGTCCATGAAAAACAACACATAACCATAGACCTGAATTCCGGCCTGATATCCGTAGGATGCAGCCAGAGAGCGATAGTAGGCCACCGTCTTGCCATTCTTGCGCAAAGCGCCGTCGCCATATTGGCCAGCCAAAATGAACCCGCCCTTGACGATGCTCGGAAACACCAATATCGCTACCGACTTGTCGGCCAAAGCTTTGGTCCCGGGTACTTGCTTGTAGAGTTTATTCAGAGTCGCCGTAGCGTCACGGTCAATGGCCTTCGCGCTCGCCGCCAGTACCGCAGCCGGTGTTACGGCATTGATCGTCAGAGTCATCAACATAGAGGCTGCTGCCAACATGAGCGCCCGAAAGGTTTTGTCAATTGTTCTCATTGTGTTCTCCTGTCCTTTATCACTCGACACTCGCCACTCGACACTTTCCCGCTATTGCACTAACGGCACGACGGCCGCAAGGTCGTAGCGCAGGAGAACGCGAAACTCGTTCTCGATTTGCAGGTACCGCGCCGCCTTCTTCGCCGGCAACGCTTTCAGCACTTTCGGAGCGTAGGTGCTCCGACGCTTGCCATCCTCCTGCTCAAAGGCAATCCACTCATCGAGCAACTTTTTAGCTTTTTCATCGGTAAGCGATTGGTTCCTATATTCCGTGGCATAACTTTCGAGCAAGCGAAGAAGTCGGTCATTGCTCTGCTGCAGATCTTTCTGGTAATCCTCGTAGACCGGCCAGAATCTCTTGGCCTCCGATTCGGTCAATTCCATGTACTTGGCAACGATTAGCTTCTTATCCGCCTTGAGCTTCTCATGGATGATCTCTAAATTACTCGCCGGCTTGTCCGCGCTGGCAGTTTTGGTTTGTGCCAAACCAAGCGGTGCAAAGCCGAGCATGATTATTGCAATTGCAACAGGCATTTGTCTTTTCACGAAGTGGCTTCTCATATTGTGCCTCCTACAGGTTTCAGGTGTGAGGTTTCGATTTGCAAGACTTTTGAATTCCTCTATCAGGAGACGGCCTGACCGTATATTGGACTTTGGTCCAATATGAAAGTCCAAAACTCTAAATCAAAACCGGGCGAGCGCTGGCGCCAACGCATCAAGGAAGCTAAAGAAGGACTGTCTACCCATGTTTCGAACGTAGTTTGCGTCCCTTCCGAGTTGTCCTCGGCATTCTGTGCGCGAGAGACAATTTCTCCGGCCTGGTGCATTCGAAATCTCAATATCTGTAGTTATTATAATGTAGACTGCGGCGCGCTCAGGCAGAGGCGTCGCCCGCCAGCGAAAACTCTCGGCTCAAAATTCTGCTCAATGATCTTTTCGTGGGCGCGCCGAGCGACACGATCTTCTATGAACGTTCACTCGAGCTCTCGCAACACCACAAGGCTGCCTAAGCAAACAACCAGCGCCAAGAGAGCAAAGCTCAAGTCCAGCCGTTTGGGGACGGTGGGAATTGACACATAGCCTGCTAATTGAAAGGTCCAGGCGCTAAGTGGCACCATGATTCCGAGCCATACCCCGCCCAAGGTGCACGACATCAAGCCAAGACCCACAGTGAGTACGTACCAGTGGCAAATCGGGCGAGCAAACCACGAACGCTTCTTACCCAACGAACCGATACGATCCAGGAAGGCGGCAAACCAAAAGAGCAAGCAGAGGCATAACGCCGCAGCAATGGCAATCCATGCCGCCATTCCAGACCAGCGTTGCCATACCGAGTCGTCAAGGAGAGGCAAAATCGCGAGCACAACAATGCAAATGGCAAACGTAAACCCTATTAGACTTTTTTGTGAGTTATCCAGTGGATAAACGTTACGCAAAACAAGCCAGACGGCGATGGCAGCTATCAGCGTCACCCTGGCGAGCACGCTGATCAGGCTGTAGGGATTGCCTAAAAATGAATACAACACAAAGGCGGCGAGGAGAAAGATGTGTGACAAGGACCGCGGCAGCTCGCGGTTGATTATGAAAGTCGCCCATTGAAAACTTAAATCGGACCCCCGCGCTGACGCAGCTTTGATACGAAAGCCCCACCGGGGAACCTCGCCCTTGAACGTGTGATAGGGCTCGCCGAACTCGCTTTCCAGAAAGCTTTCTTCGTTTAAGACCCAACGTCGGTAAACGAAAAAGATGATTGGAAAATAGAAAAGATAAAACAACGGCCGACCGGCGAGAAAAAACAAGCCGAGATCCATTGTCATTTGTGCTAAATAGTAAGGGTTGCGGTTGTATCTATAGGGCCCACGGATGGTCAGGATCTTTTCACGCTCGGCGTATCCTGCCCTTGCCAAGTA
>JAICHC010000420.1 GCA_025922795.1 Candidatus Binatia bacterium
TGCGCAAGCGACTGCAAGGCGGAAGCCGAGGCGCCGCCGGCGCTAAGGACTTATTAGGGAGTTCAAAAGTAAGTAGTCATCAGGCAATCGAGGGACGAGCCCTGGAGAAGAGCGTACCGGTCGCGTTCCGGCCCGAGCCCCTAATGAGCACCCTTGGGGAGGATGGCGTGGTGGCCTACAAGGCACAGGCCCATTGACTGCGTTCGGAAGGGCTTGACCCGAAGCACGCCGCCTGTGTCACATGTCTACATACCAATGAACTCATTAATAGTTGGCTCTCGATCAGCCACTGGCTCGATTGGAATCATCGGAATGTTTCCGCTTCTGACCCGCGAAGAGAAAATAAACTGCCCAGAAGCCGAGGCTTACGACGAGTACACCGATGCGGCTCGTGTAGTCGATGCCGCTCGGTGAAACAAAGCCTTCGATCAGCCCGGCGATGACCAGCATCACCATGCAGCCGAGCTCGATCACCAGCGCGTCACCACCGACGCCTTTGAGCGCGGTACTGCGGCGCAACTCGCCGGGCGCGACGATGGCGGACGCAAGAATGTAACCCGCCGCACCGGCCAGGCAGATCGCCAGCAATTCAGTACCGCCGTGCGGCATGATCCAACCCCACAGGGCTCGGTCCTTGCCATGCAGCGCCATCCATCCGGCCACGGAGCCCAGGTGGATGCCGTTGAATATGAGCAGAATGCTCGTGCCGATGCCGGCGGTGAGACCGAGGCCGAAAGCGAGCAAGGTCACCTGGATGTTGTTGGAAATGATCAAGGAAGAAACCACCGGCCGCGCCAGGCTTGGAATGCTATGCAAATTTTCCGAGCTAGCCGGATCGAAATCGAGAAACTCCTCGGCGAGTAAATCGTAGCCAAGCGCGGGATAGAGCTGCACGGCGAAAAAACTGACGAGCGCGGAACCGAAAAAAATGCTCGCTGACAGGGCAACGGCCCAGGAGTATCGACGGACCGCACGTGCGAAGCTGCCGAAGCCATAGGAACGGCTCGCGCGTTCACCCAAGCGAATTTGGCCGTAAAGCAGATTATGGCCGGCGACGGCGATGCGATTGAGCTGATCGACGGTCTCGCGCGCGGCGCCGAGCGAGCGCGCCCGCGCCAAGTCGGCGGTGAGCGCCTGATAATCGTCGATCAAACGCGTGAGCTCAGCGCCGCTCAAGCGCCGCATTGCGCGCCGTCCGCTGCGCAATAGCGTCTGCGCGCGCTGGTAAAAGCGCGTCCACTGTTCGAGTTTTTCTTCGGCGTCTTGCATGGCTTACGATCTAAAACAACGAGCCCGGCTGCGGCGCCTTCGCCGGGCGGCTGATCTTTGGCGCTTTCGCCTGAGCAAGATCGAGCACTCGCAACAGCAAACGTTCGCAGCGTTCGGTGCGGTCGGCGCTGCGCGCCAGACTTTCGCGATCTTCGCCAAGCAACGGCAGCAGCGGCTCGGTGATTTGCCAGACCAATTGTTGGCGGCGGTCCTGCGATAGCTCATGGGAACGGGCGAGAAATTGCTCGATCAGTGCGAGCTGCTGCGACGAGATCGTGCCGCGCGGCAAGGTGAGCGCCTGGCGCGAGCCTCCCTGTTCGATCCGCCGGGCCCACGCGGCGCCACTTGCGCCCTGGGCGGCAAGATCAAATTTTTCGACGACAACGTAGGTTCCCGCCACCATGTCGCCGAGACGACGGCCCTGCGGATCGAAGTGCATCACCAGTCCGCCGAGGATGTAACTCGGCGGCGGCAGCATGTCGGCGGCGCGGACCAGATTACGCAGCGCTGCTTCACCTAGCCCGATCGGCAAACCATCCTGGCGGATCACGCGAATGCCCATGCGCTTTTTTCCCGGCGTTGAGCCTTTGCCGAGGCCTTCGAAAAACACGTAGTAGCCCCAGTTGATCAAAAAAATGATCAGCACGACCAAAGCCAGAACCCAGGAAACGCCCCAATCGGAGCTTCCCGACACCGATCCGACGAGCGACCGCAAGGCGGCGAGCGCGCCGCCCAGATAGGCGACAAAAATAATTGCAACAATCAACAGGATGTTGAAGATGAAGTCGATCACGTAGGCGGAAAAGCGCGAGCCTGGGCCGGCCAGCTCGAACTCGAGACTGACGTGATCCGGCGTCGATATGTGGACCCGTTCTTCCGTAGCTAATGCCCGCCTATTGCAAATTCGCCTGGCGAATCTCCAGATAGCGTTTGACCAGGTGAACGCTCAAGTGCGCCGGATCGGTTTCCAGAACTAAAATTCCACGTGAACGCATGCTCTCGAGCGCCAACCGGCGCCGCCGCAGCTGATCGCAGGCGGCAGCCTTGCGGTAGGTTTGTGCCACCGTGTCAGGGATCGAGCTTGCGACCTCGGCGATTTCGGGTTCGCTCAGCACGACGCAGAGGACCAGGTGTTTTTCCGCGGCGCGGGAAAGATTGTTGATCAAGCCGGCGCTCGCCGAGGCGTCCAACACATCGGTAAGCAAGATCACCAGGCTGCGCCGGTTGAGCAGAGTCATGACCTGAGCAACCGCCTGCCAGTAGTCGGACTCCACCGGGCGTACCTGGACGGCATAGAGCGACTCGAGCACGCGCGGCAACAGCGAAGGCCCGCGCACCGTCGGCAGAAAAGATTCGATCTTGTTGGAAAAAGAGGCGACCGCCAAGGCGTCGCCGCGTTTTTGCACGACGTAGCTGAGCATGACCGTGGCATTAAGAGCGTGCTCGAGCTTGGAGTAGTGGCCGACGGTTTCCGCCATCAGTCGACCGGCGTCGAGCAGCACAGCGAGTTGCTGGCCCTTCTCGACTTGTTTGTTGCGGCTGATCGGCGCGGCGCGTCGCGCGGTCGCTTTCCAATCGATGTTGCGCGTATCTTCACCCCGGATGTAAGGTCGCAGGCTCTCGAAATCGGTGCCCACGGCTTTGAACGGGCGCGGCTTGCGCACCACTTCGTCCCGTTGGTCGATCCGGGCGAGCAGTTGATACCGGTCCGCGCCACGGAAGTTCGGATACACCTTCGCGGTGCCGGCGACAGCGAACGTCAGCTGTTTCTGCACCAAGCCATGCTGTCCTTGGACGCGTAAAACAACGTCGCCGAAGCTGTGCGCGCCGCGATTGCGCGGTCGCACCGTATAGGCCAATTGCGCCTCGCTTCCCGGCGGGATGAGCGCCGGCGGTAAAACCGTTCGTAGCTCAAAGACATCCGGTATCTCGTCGCGCACCGATAGCGTGATCGCGCGCGACAACAGATTCCCGATCACTAACTTCACCGTCTGCTCAACGTCGAGGGCGAAGCGCGGCGGCAACTGGCGCTGCACGGCGACCTGGGAGAAAGCCGGTATCGTGGCCGCATCGCGCCAGCAGAGGACGATCAAAAAGACCAGATACAACAAACCCGCGAGCCAGCCTCCGGGGAAAACCAGCGCCAAGAGCCACAGCGGCGCGCCCAGGGCGAGCAAGCGGATCAAGCGCAATGTCGGCAGCGGCGAAATATTCCTCTTCCTTTCGCTTATCGCGGCACGTCGACTTGAGCGAGCAACGACTCAACGCAACCGTCGGGTGTAAGGCCTTCGATCTCCGCCTCCGGCGTCAAACGGATGCGATGGCGCAGTACTGGCAAGGCCATGAGTTGAATTTCATCCGGTGTGACGTAGTCTTTGCCGCGCAGCAGGGCGAGCGCTTTAGCAGCCTGCAGCAGCATGATCGCCGCGCGCGGGCTGGCGCCGAGCGTGAGACTCGCGAAGGCGCGCGACTGGCGGATGAGCCGCAGCGCATATTCCAACACGCTCTCGTCGACGCGGACGGCATGGGTGGCGTGACGCAACTCGATAATGTCCTCGGGGCCGGCGACCGGCTTGATGATGCTGTGGGCCTGCGATGCTTTGTCGCCCAGCGCTTGCATCGTCTTCAGCATCGCGCGTTCGTCTTCTTCGCCGGGGTAATCGATGCTCACCTTCATGAGAAAGCGGTCGAGCTGCGCTTCCGGCAGCGGATAGGTGCCCTCGTATTCGATCGGATTTTGCGTGGCGACCACCGTAAAGCAACTCGGCAAGGAGCGGCTTTCGCCGTCGATACTGATCTGGTACTCCTGCATCGCTTCCA
>JAICHC010000421.1 GCA_025922795.1 Candidatus Binatia bacterium
AAACGGCGGGAGTGCCGGCCCCAGTCGCAGCCGCAGGCCTTGCAGTACCACTCGGTCATACCTTCCCACTCCTCGCGGTCGGCGGCGATGGCACGGCCGGAGTCGATGGAGTGTTGGAGTGCTGGAGTAATGGGCTCGTGGACGACCGGGATAATTTGGTCAGAGCTGCATTCCGGGCAGATGGGAGTTGTTTTCTTTCGCAGAGATGGTCGAGCGGGTCCTTGGATGCGTTTTGAACGCCTAGGATGCTTGGCACGAGTCATTTCAGATATCCCCGGTCGCGATAGAAACGTCGGGCGCCCGGATGCAGCGGCACGTGGAAAGGCGCTTCCTCGTCATTGGCGCAGAGCTGCCGCATGTCGATCGGTTTGAAATTGTCGCTCGGAATTGACTTGCGCCGCTTCTCGATCGCTTCACACAGTGCATAGGCAACCTCGTTGGGCGGGAGCGGCATAGGCCGCCGTGTTCGAAGCGAGCTGCGCGGAACGCTCCAGGAAATGACGCTGCGGGTGCTGGATGCCGTTACGCGAGCGTCGCTTGCGAGGTCGTCTTTCGATTCCCATCAACGCGCGTCAACACGTCCTCGCGCAACTCCCTGCTGGTTATTACACAGTGCAGCGCCGCCGATCACTGCCAGTTCAGGCCGGTCCGGGTGAGCGCACGACGTCGACCTTCTGGCAGTGCAGCCTGATTTTGACTGTCACAATGAAGGATTCACCATTCTGCCGCCAGTACCTTACCCCGCCAAGTTTAACAAGATCAAGCTCTTAGGTTTTGGCACTCTCATTGCTCTGTCAGATCTGTAATTTGCGACTTGAGGCAAAGGGGCGGCTATGGATCGGGAAGCTTTTCGCGAACAGATGCTTGGCGTCATGGAGCGGAAGAAACATTGGGCATGGCCGATGTTTACTTCGGGGCGAGTTGCGAGAGAACTGTTACACTATCACTTTGAGCAAGAGTACGAGACCTACATAAGGGATTTCCCGGTAATGGTCGGACGAGCCTACGTCCGATGTCCGATCCCCGCCATTCGCCGAAGTCTTGCAGAAAATTTATATGAGGAAGAGACCGGGGGCCTGGTTGCCGGCAGTCCGCATCCAGTTCTGTTCCTGGAATACCCGCGCGGACTCGGTATGGACCTCAAGCGTTTCGAGCATGTGCAGTTGTTACCGGCGGCTGAACGATATCGGATTTTCCTCGATGAGGCGACCCAATGCTACGGTTGGGATATTGCCGCAGCGATCGTAACGATTTTCGTTGAGGGCAATTCTGAAGAGCGCGCGGCATTGAAAGGCGGCGAGCATCATGCGCTGTCTCCCCTCGAGGAACATCCGCTGGTTAAGCATTACGGCTTGCCTGTGGAAAGCTTGGCTCTCACCAAGGCCCACCGGCGAGTCGAGGGCAGCCACCGTGCAGCGGCGTGGAGCGCGATCGTTGAAAATGTCGCGCCCATGCGGCGCGGCGCCGTGGTCAGAACTATGGCGGAGGCTCTGGAATTTTGGCTCAAGTATCGAGACGATGTCGCGGAAGTCTGCGGTGTCAAACCGAAGCGCGGAACCGTGCCCCGTCGGCGAGCCGCGCGAAAAAACTTAACCCATCGGCTCCCCGCGGTAACTCTTCGCTAGAATCTGCATGGGATTGAGCGGCCGCCTGCCATTGCCTTGCTCGATCTGAATCGCCGCCAAAGGGCAGTCTGAGCAAGTCACCTTCGGATCGCCATCAGCCATTTCCGTAAAAGCGCGGCTGCCGTACTTCAACGACATTTCGAAATGGTCCTTCTTCATTGCCCAGGTACCGTCATGACCGGAGCATTCTTCGACGACTCTGACCGTAGTGTCGGGTAGGAGGGACAGGACGTCGCGCGTCTTATAGCCAATGTTCTGCGCGCGCAGATGGCACGGCATGTGATAACTGACATTTCCCGCGCCGGTCTTGAAATCCTTCTTTAGTTTTCCTGCGCTCGCGAGTCCGGCGAGAAATTCCAACGGATCCATAGTGCGCGCAGCCACCCTCTTGGCATCCTCGGTACCTAAAAGCCGCGGGTATTCGACACGGATCATCTGTGAGCAAGTGGGATTGGTGGCGATAATATTACGGCCCTGGTTTACATGCTCGATCAAGCCGGCGACGTTTTCTTTTGCCGCCTCGACGGCGCCCTCAACGTCGCCGTTGTGCCAACGCGGCATGCCGCAGCACTGCTCGTAAGCCAATACCACGTCGATGTTATTATGCGCCATGACCTCCAAGGTGTCCGTACCGACCGCCGGTTCGTGATAGTTTACGTAGCAGGTGGAGAAAAAAGCGATCTTTGCCGCGGGTTCGCCTTGCGGCGTCTTGCGCTCGCCTGCAAACCTCTTCGCAAAAGTCTTGGAGGCGAATGCCGGTAGCTTTTTGTTTTTATGAATCCCGACGGAGTTATGAATAAGCTGGCGGCTGAGCGCATTTTCACTGCCCCAATTCGCTAGCGACGCCATCGCCGAGCCGAACTTGCCGACCAGGTCGGGATTGCCGAGCAATTTGTCGACCAGCGGAACGCTCGTTTTCTTGACTTCCTGCGCCTTGGCGCGAGTCATCAAGCGCGGAAAATCGATCGCCCACTCATGATCACCAGGTGTATAGGGACACTTGATGTAGCAAAGCTTGCATTGGAAACAGAGGTCGACGACCTTGCTGACGTCTTCGCTTTTGATCTTTTTCGTATCAACTTCGGCGTACTTGCCCTCCGTGCAGTAGTCATCGATGGCATCGAACATCTTTGGAAAACTGCCGCAGTATTTAACGCACATACGGCAATCCGCGCAAAGGCTAAAAATCCGCTCGACTTCCGAACGAAGATCTTTTTCATCGTAATAGCGCGGGTCGGTTGGGTCGTAGGCCGGTTTGTTAGTCACGATTGAATTCCTTGGGCGCGCTCGGCGCGAGTAGATAATTACTTTTTGCTAGCGCGGGTTGGGCGGTTAAGAGGGCACTTGATACGCATTCGATGATTATCAATACCCTATTGCAATGATTGGCGGGAGTCAATGTTGCCTCGGGCTACGCCGGCTGGTTTGACCTGCCAGAGCCAATCTCGCATAGTCGTAAACAAGTTTCCTCAGTTTGGAGGTTTTCGTGCAGCTCAGAATCGCCGCCGTGGATCTCGTCAGCAACACATGTTTTCCCGCATTGGCCGCCGACGAGTTGGGATTGTTCAAGGTTCAGGGTTTGGACGCGCGCATAGAGTTGGTGCCCATGCTCGGTGCTAGCAAAGCACTTCGCAGCGGACGCGCCGACGCGATGATCGCGGGTTCGGTGCACGACGTCTTGACTGAATTTCCCGATTGGCAAGGCGTGAAGATCGCCGTGGCGTTATCCCAGGGCACGCCGTGGTTGCTGACCGTGCGAGCCGACCTCAAGGCAAAGCGTGGCGAGATTAGCGCGCTGCGCGCTCTTCGCCTGACGGCGGCCGAAGGGCCGGACCTGGCGCTCAAGCAGATGCTCCGCGGCGCCGGAATGGATCCCGATCGCGATTTGCAAATTATCGAGCTGCCCGGCGCCAAATCGCGTGATGTTTCCTTTGGCGTTTTTGCCGCACGCGCGCTCGAAGCCGGCTCGATCGATGGGTTTTGGGCTAATGCGATGGGCGCTGAGACCGCCGTGAGCCGTGGAATCGGGAAGATTTTGATCGACGTTCGTCGGGGGGACGATCCCGGCGAAGTGCGTTATTTCACCTTCGCGGGCATGGCGACGACGGATAGCTTTATCGAGCGTGAGCCACACGCTGTGGCAGCGGCGGTGCATGCAATCACGCAAGCGCAAGAAGCGCTGCGCGCCGATCCGGCTCTGGCGCGCCAAGTCGGTGAGCGAAAATTTCCCCGAGATGCCGCCCAGCTGATTGCCAACGTGATCGCGCGCGACGTCGAATTCTACCATCCTGCGATCAGCGAGGAAGCCATCGTCAAGATGAATCGCTTCGCTCAATCCGCAGGTCACCTCTCGCGACCAGTTTCGTACGATCAGGTGGTCGCGGTCCGTTACCGCGATTTGTGGAAAACCTGAAGTTTCGACACACCGCTCCCCGAACGGACAATTTATTTCGGCCGCAGCCAG
>JAICHC010000422.1 GCA_025922795.1 Candidatus Binatia bacterium
AATGGTCCCGCAGCGCCGATCCGGCAGGACGGACCGGTTGCAGGCGGGAGACAACCTATCCCCTTGGTCTTAAAGACCATGTCACCCGCTTGTGGGTTGTAGCCCCAAATGTAACCGATGCCGACGTTTAACTCGCCGAAATTATGGGTCAGTCTGGTACCAATCTTCCAGTTATCGCCGGCATCAGGATAATCCCGGCTAAAAGTGGGGACCACCACCGGTACCGGTCCTGAGGGGGTGGCAAGCAGTCGGGCTACCGGTACTCGATCTTCGGGATGCGATGACCACCTGCCGTAGCGCAAATCGCCGTCCGCCCTACCATCGCCGATGTCGTTTGTCGGCATGAATTCATCTACTCTCTGCTTCTTGGGCTCAAAGCCAGGATTGGCAAAGAATTCAAAGATTGTGTTGCTTACGGGCCGAATCGTGTAGAGCATCCTCAGGCCCCACTGCGGCACCCGAGTTTCATCCAGATCGAAAAGGTTGACCGCCGCGGGTGGCCCAATCGTTAGATCTTGCGGATTAATGACATCCAAGAGCCGCTGCCCATCGGTCTCTCCCCATGAGATGAATTGGCGGCCGAGTCGCAAATGCAGACGATCCGCAGGAAAGATGTCCGCGACCGCCTCCCATGGAACGCCTTTGTACTCCGACCAGAAATCGACCGGCAGCGGCCCGCCGCTTCCCGCCGGCTGCACGGACGCTTCCCGGCTCTTGGTTTCGGCGCTGTAGCGCGGCTCGGCGACGAATCTCCAGGAGAGGAAGAGCTTTAGGCTGTCGTGGAATTCGACATTGAACTCCGGCTGAACCGTGAACCGGTTCATGATGAACCGGTTGGAAGTGTTGAAGAAGCGGCTGCCATGGCTGATGGAAACACCTGTGGTATTCTCAACGAATCCGCCGAAGGAAACTTTTTCTTCGAGAAATTTTTCCCAGTCATCGCTGAATATGGATTGCCCGCCGGCGGAACCGCAGAAAAGAGCCGTTGTCAGAACAGCGATGGCCAATGTCACAAACTTTCGTTGCATCTGTTTCATGGGCGCCTCTGCCTAAGCTGCGCGAGCGATGTTTTCACGCGCGGTTCGTGATAATTTTTTACTGGCTCACAGTTGATTGTGGCGGTGAAGATTGATCTTATTTTCATTATAGTTTGAAATTTCATATGTCAAGTAAATACCTTGCATCTTTCTTATCGGCGATTTTACTTGCTGCGCCTTTCCTTGTGCCGAGCCTGTTCCCGCTGGCGTGGGTGGCGTTTGTGCCGCTCTTTTGGGCTATCGATCAAGCGCCGACGTTGCGCCGCGCGAGCTTCTACGGTTGGTCGATGGGAGTCTGCGCGCATCTCATCGGGTTTTACTGGCTGGTTTACACAATCAGCGCGTTCGGCGGTTTTCCCTACGCCGTGAGCATCGCGGTGTTTTTTCTCTATGCGGCATTGCAGGCGGTGCAAATGGGGCTGTTCGCCTTGCTCGTGCGCCGCGCCGGCTTCGGGCCGTTGCAAATCTTTCCCGCGCTATTTTGGGTGCCGCTCGAGTTTTTATTTCCGCTCTTGTTCCCTTGGCACGTGGCCAATTCGCAGATTGCTTTCTCGTGGTTCGTTCAGAGCGCCGACCTCGTCGGCCCCTACGGCGCCAGCTTCATTGTCGTCTGGGCGAATGCGGCGATCTACCGAGCGATTTTATCATTCAAACACGAACGGCGGATCGCCGTGCTGCCGTTCGCGTGTGCCGCGTTGAGCGTGATCGTTTCATTGGTCTATGGATTCCAGAGGCTCGGCAGCGTCGCTGCCGAAATCGCCGGAGCGGGCAAACTTTCGGTGGCGGCGGTGCAGGGTAATGTCGATATCGATCTGAAATGGAACCCGGAGCTGGCAAAAAAAAATCTCGACAAGCACCGCCGCCTGACCACCGAGCACGCCCAAGCGGTTTCATTGGCTATTTGGCCGGAGTCTGCGATCGAGCTCATGATTCCCGAAACATTGCGCGAGCTGCCGGCGGAGCTGATGCCGGTATTTAAATCGGACCGGACATTTTTTATCTTCGGGGCGAAAAGTTTTCGCGGCGATCTCGGCCGCCCGGGCGCTAAAATCTTCAACACGGCGTTCTTTACCGATGCGCAGGGACGGATTCTCGGTCACTACCACAAGCAGGTACTGCTCGCTTTCGGCGAATATCTGCCGTTCGCGAATCTTCTCTCTTTGCTGCCGGCAATGCCGTTCGCCGATGGTTTCACGCCCGGACCGGGACCGGTGGCGTTTCATCTCTCCGGCGCCGTCAGGGTCGCACCGCTGATCTGTTACGAAGATTTGATGCCGGATTTGTCGAGGAAGTTTGTCCGAGAAACCGGCGCTAATGTGCTCGTCAATCTCACCAACGACGCCTGGTACGGCCGCTCGGTCGGGCCCTGGCAACATTTGTGGCTGGCGCAATCGCGCGCTATCGAGACCCGGCGCAGCCTGCTGCGCGTGACCAATACCGGCGTTACATCGTTAGTCGATGCGACGGGCGAGATTGTCCAGACATTGCCGATGTTCACCGAGGGTGTGATGCACATGGACGTCGATATCCTCAAAGGCGAGACGTACTATGTTCGCTTCGGCGACTGGTTTGCTTGGGCGCTGACCGCGATCGGGATCGGGATTGTGTTAGTTAAGTTTATGCGGAAGTAAGAAATCCGAACTCCGACAGGTCCGGGCGTCTGCGCTGAGATGTCCCCTGCTTTGTGGGCCGGCGTGACCGTATGCATCGGTAGATCATTCTTTTCTTAAAAGCCTGTGAATCTCGCTCCAGCAGCCTGCAAGAAAATTTCCTGGACTGCATTGCCTTAAACGCTTGTTTTCTATACGATCCGCTGCGCTGCGGTTTTCAGATCCGATTCTTTAAAGAAGGGAATATTCATGCGCGGATTTGGCGGACTGGCGATATTCGCTATTTTTGTTCTGCTATTGTTCTTTCGCCAAGCGATCGGGCTTTACAGCGACTGGCTGTGGTTTCAGGAAGTTGGCTACCCAGGTCTTTTTACCAAAATCCTTTTTTCTAAAACCCTTTTGGGGCTCAGCTCTGGTGTTTTCCTCGGCTTGCTGCTTTACGTCAGTCTCCGGGCCGCTGCCGCGCCGCCGACGCGTGTTCGTTATACCCACCAGGAAAACGTCATCGAGCTCCCGCCGCTCGAGCTCGTTGATCCACTCTTCCAACGATTGCTGGTGCCGGGAGCATTGCTGCTGGGTTTCATGGCTGCCCCGCAAGCGCTTTCCAAGTGGGAAGATTTTTTATTGTTCCTGAACCCGACATCGTTCAACCTGAGGGATCCGCAATTTGGCTTCGACCTCGGATTTTACGTCTTTCGCCTCCCCGCGCTGCTCGCGGTGTACCATTGGCTGATCTTCGCTCTAGGGCTTTGCCTGATTGCAACCGCGGCGGTTTATCTTCTTTATCGCGGCATCGAATACGGCCAGCGCGGCATCTTTCTCAGCGAGAGAGCCAGGCGTCATTTGTTGATTCTGCTGGCAATGCTTTTGGCTGTGAAGGCCGGCGGCTATTACCTCGATGCCTTCGAACTGCTCTATTCTCAGCATGGCGCGGCTTTCGGAGCGAGTTATAGCGACGTCCACGCGCGTCTGCCGGCGCTGCGCGTGCTCGCTTTTCTTGCGCTCGCCGTGGCCGCCCTGGCCATCGTGCAGATCTATCGCGAGGGCTATCGCCCGGTTCTCGTCGGTCTCGCCGCCCTCGTGGTGATTCATGCCGTCGGACTCAACGTTTACCCATCGCTATTGCAGCGATTCCGTGTGGCGCCGAATGAAATCGCCGCCGAGCGGCCGTTCATCGAGCGCACGATTAAATTTACTCGCGAAGCTTTCGGCTTGGACCAGCTCGTCAGCCGCGATTTTCCGGCCGAGGAGAATCTTACGGCGCAAGACCTCAAGCGCCATGCGTCGACGATCGATAACATCCGCCTGTGGGACCATCGCCCGTTGCTGGTGACCTATTCCCAGCTGCAGGAGATCCGTCCCTATTATAAGTTTGTCGACGTGGACAACGACCGCTACGTGATCGACGGCACCTACCGCCAGACGATGTTATCGGCGCG
>JAICHC010000423.1 GCA_025922795.1 Candidatus Binatia bacterium
AAAACTAGAAACCCGAAACTTGAAACTAGAGACTCTTAAAGGAGAGAAACTATGGATTTCAATGTATCCGCCGATCCGCCCCATGTGGTGGAGTTTAGAAAAGAGGTTGCCGCATGGATGGCCGAGCAGTTTCAAGGTCACGAGCATTTGCGCTGGTCGGCGTCGTGGTCGACGCGCGAGGACGCAGACGAATACAAATTCCGCCGTGGATTGGCGGAAAAGTTGGGCGCCAAGGGCTGGCTCTTCCCCCTCTTTCCCAAAAAATACGGCGGAGCCGAGCTCACGGTCGATCATCAGATGGTGCTCGAGACCGAGCTTTTCAAGTACGGGCTCAATCTGTCGCATGTCTTCTATACGTTGGCGCGGATCGTTGCGCCGGTGCTGATCCGCTGGGGTACCGAAGAACAGAAAGCGGAATTCTTGCCGCCGATCACCCGCGCGGAAATCTGCGTCTGGCAAGTGCTTACCGAACCGCATGGCGGCAGCGATATCGCCAATTGTCAGACTAAAGCGATTCGCGACGGCGATCATTACCTGGTCAACGGTCAGAAGGTCATGGTCGGCCACCATCTGCCGCCGGACTATCTCTGGACATTGGTATGCACCAATCCGCAGGGCAAGCGCCATGAAAATCTTGCCTGGCTGCATATTCCGGCAAATCTCCCCGGCGTTACGATCCAACACATGAATCTAATGATGGGCATCAAGAACGCGGTGTTCTTCGATAACGTGCGCGTGCCGGCCAAGTACTTGATCGGCGGCGAGAACAACGGCTGGAAAGTCGCCAGCACCCATATGGAGCTCGAACATGGCGGCGACGGCCGCATCGCGGCCGATCCGCTGATCGAGCGCGTCGTCGAGTACTGCCGCAAGACCCACATCGACGGCAAGCCGATTATGGAAGATCCGCGCGTGCGCGATCTGATTGCCGAGATGACCATCGAGTTGAACACCTTGCGGCGCTTCAACCAGCTCATTTACTGGCGCCGTTTCGCTAAAAAACCGCATCCTTACGGCGGCCCGCAACAGCGCTACTATCAGCGCATGCTGCGCCTGCGCAACGGCGAGCGCCTGCAAGCGATTATGGGCGCCGATGCTTTGGAGCAGAATTTATCGGTTCACGAGGTCGTCGATTTCGAGTATGCCGTGCGCACCGGTCCAGGACAATTACACGGCGGCGGCACATTGGACACCGATCGTTTGATCTTCGCCCGACGCCTCGGTTTGGGCCGCCCGACCACGGAAAAAGCACCGGAGACGGACTAAACAACCAACATCCGGCAACGTTTTGAACAGCTTGAACGACTTGAACGTTTTGAACCTAATGACCGCGATTCGTTCGATCAGTTCAAGTCTTTCAAAACGTTCAAGCCGTAGGAGAAGAAGATGGATCTAAGTCTGACCGAAACCCAGGAAGAATTTAAAAAGGTCGCACAGGATTTCGTCAAAGCGGAAGTGCCGGCGCACCAGATGACCCAGTGGTACAAGAACAAGCAAACTTTTCAGCCGCAGCTCGTCAAGAAAGCCGCAGAAATCGGCTGGCTCGGCATGATGTTGCCGGAAGAGTACGGTGGCGCGGCCGTTTCGGCGATGGACTGCGCCGTCGTCTTCGAAGCCCTCGGGCACGGGCCGGTGCCCGGGCCGCTGTTCACTTCGGGCGTGCTCAGCGCGCAGATGATTTTCGAAGCATGCACTGAAGAGCAAAGGAAAGCCCTGCTGCCTCCGATTTGCGACGGTTCATCGATCGTGGTTCCTGCGATCACCGATAAAGCCGCCTACTGGGGCCCCGAAGCGGTCGAGACCCGACTGACAAAGACTCCCGACGGCTACATGATGAACGGCGTCAAGCGCTTTGTCTTCGATGCCGAAGCGGCGACGCGTTTTCTTTGTTCCGCGCGCACGGAGGAAGGCAAAATCGTGTTCGTGCTGGTGGATCGCAAAAATCCCGGTGTCGAAGTTACCCCGCATGTCGGATTTTTCGTTTCTGTGGCCGAAGTGCGCTTCGATCAAGTAGCCGTGTCGCCGAGCGACCTTCTCGGATCGAGCGGCGCGGCGTGGGCGACGCTCGAAGCGGCACTGGACAAATCGCTGCCGATCCTTTCCGCCTATCAAGTCGGCGCTACACAAGAAGTATTCGACATCACCTGCGAATACACCCGCACGCGGGTGGTTTTCGGGCAGCCGATCGGCCGCTTCCAGCGCGTGCAGGACCACTGCGTCGATATCTCGATTCATCTCGATCAGGCGCGCTGGGCGACCTACGAAACACTCTGGCGCATCGATAGCGGCATGCCGGCGCGCGCGGCGGTCCACGAAGCCAAGGCAACCGCCAGCGACGGCTACTATCATGGAACCAACTATGCGCACATGGTCTGGGCCGGGCCCGGAACAGACTACAGTCATCCGATGATGGCGCATAGCGTGCTCGCGCACACGCTCTATCAATATCTCGGCACGCCGGGCCATCATAAGCGCTTGATGATGGATGCGCTGTACCCGCGCGGGTGAATCGGATGGAGAATCCAAAACGGGCTTATAAAGGCTTGCGCCGCGAAGGACCACGGGTCGGAGGTGGACAAAACGAGCGCAGTTAGAGTATGAAGATCGGCGAGGATGCCGCCAAGAGTAGAACGCGGCGAAATCCACCGACGTCCATCGTGGCAAGCTGTTTAGTTGTCTTCCTACCGTTGCTCGTTACCCGAAAGGAGAAAGTAATGAACGGAAATATCTGGCGACGTTGCTTCCTGACACTCAGTGTATTTTTTTTCGCCGCGCTTTCGGTGCATGGTTTTGCTGCCGAAAAGGCTCCGTTCTATCAAGGCAAGACTCTCAACGTCGTGATTAACTTCGGCCCCGGCGGGCCGACGGACATCGAAGCCAGGATCTTCGCCAAACATTTGCCCAAGCACATTCCCGGCCAGCCGACGGTCACCGTGCAGAACATGGGCGGCGGCGGCGGTCTTACCGCGGCCAACTACATCGGCGAAGTGGCCAAGCCTGACGGGCTGACGGCGGCATATTTTACCGGCAGCCTGTTTCAACAGCAGATCAAAGATCCGGCCTTACGCGTCGATCTCGGCAAATTCGGTTTTATCACCGGCGTGCACGGGGTCACAGTTTCATACATCCGCGCGGATGTCCCCCCGGGCATAAAAAAACCATCGGATTTTTTGAAGGCGCAAAAGTTCCGCGCCGCCGGGCTCGGCGTGAGCAGCTCGAAAGACGTCCGTTTCAGGCTGTCGTTCGATCTACTCGGACTGAAATACGCGTACGTGACCGGTTATAACAACAGCTCCACTGCCCGGCTCGCCGTACAGCGCAATGAAGCGCAGTATCACGACGAAACCTTGCCCGGCTACCGCACCCAAGTCGAGCCGCAAATGGTGAAAACGGGCATGGTGGTGCCGCTTTACTACACCGACTTGGTTACGACCAGCGGCGAGGTTCTGGTCAGCCGGGACGTTCCCGAACTGCTGCCGTTCACCTATTTTTATAAAGAAGCATTCGGCAAACTGCCGTCCGGCATCAAATACGAAGCGCTCAAAGCCGCCAACATGTCGAGCACCAATATGACCCGCATGTTCTTGCTACCGCCCAAGGCGTCTCAAGAGCACATCATGATTTTGCGCAACGCGTTTGATGCTCTTTCCAAGGATGAGGCTTTTTTGAGCGATGCTGTCGGCGCCATGCGTTTTCAACCGCGTTTTGAAGTCGGCCCAGCGGGCGAGCGCATGTTCAAACAAGCATCACAGGTGTCTCCCGAAGTCGTGAGCTTTCTGCGCAAGTACATCGAAGAGGCACGGTAACGAGTAGAGCCTCTCCTCATACGCATAAAAAGGAGCGGGCACGCTGATGACGAGCCCGCTCTGTCGCCGCAAATTCTCCAGAGCAAATAAGCTTACTGCGAACAGCTTCCCTGCCCGTCGCAGGAGATCGGCACTCCACTCAGGGGCACAATGACTCTGCTGCGCGATGGACCCTCAGTTGCTGAATAAACCGTTCGAGTCTAGTCCCTTCATTCACTCTTCCACCGGAGGTCGAGACTTGATTGAAGTGTTCGGAAATGACGCTGCGCGGTTTGA
>JAICHC010000424.1 GCA_025922795.1 Candidatus Binatia bacterium
AGCAAGCCGCTGCGGGCGGAGCGCAGAAGCGCCGCCGGGCGCGGCGCAGACAGGCGGCCGCAAACGCAGAGGCTGCTGCATAAACGCATTATTAAGGAGTTCATAAGTATCCAGACAACAGGGTTGGTTGGACACGAAGGGACGACTCGCTCCAAGCCCAGGCAAAGCGTCTGGGCGTCATCGGCTTAATTTTGGGCGCGGTGCGAAAGCGTCCTTTGAGTCCTGGTGCCTGCGCTTTCCACGACTCGCCTCTTCGTCCCAGTAAGTCTACTAACTAACCTAACGAACTCCCTAGTAACACAGTTTTTATTGACAGCCCGCCGGAATGAAACCATCCGGCGGGCTGTTTTCATTTCGCTTTCGCGTCACACGCTGGCGGAAACGGACGGTCGATGCTTGCCGGGTTATTTCAACCGCCGCCGCCTGTGCGGTGGTCGTCACCTCCTTCCGTTAGCAAATCAGCCATGATATCTAACCCCAGTGGATCAGGGCAAAGCCGGCGTGTTGCGGCGTTCGCTGAACGATTTTCTCACCTTCGCGCTCGATGAAGCGGCGCTGGCGCGGTTGTCATGGCGCGATTTCGGCAATGGTTTGTCGATGTCAAGACTGGCGCGGGAAGGCAATCGCGAACTGGTGCTCTACCGGATCGCCGCCACCGCTTCGGCCGATGCGTTCCTTAAACATGAGCACCTCGGCGGTGAGTTTTATCTGGTGCTCAAAGGGCGCATCGCCGACGAAACCGGCGAGTACGAGAAGGGCGATATCGTTTTTTTGGATCCGCACTCGGTGCACACGCCGCGGGCGCTGGGCGAAACCCTCGTTCTGGTGCTCTGGCCGGGTGGGGTGCGCCTGGTCGATTGAATTATCGGAGCGGCGGTTTCGGGACACGGAGGCAAAATGAAAACGCTAGGCTTTATCGGCACCGGCGGCATGGGCAGCGGCATGGCGGCCAACTTGATCAAAGCCGGCCACAAGCTCGTCGTCAATGATTTACGCCGCGAGCAGTGCAAGGGCTTGGAGAGCCAGGGAGCGGTGTTCAAAGAATCGCCGCAAGCTGTTGCCGAGTCTTGCGAAATCATCTTGTCGATGTTGCCTTATAACGAAGCGGTGCGCGCCGTCGGCCTTGGCTCAGGCGGCCTCCACGAAGCCGCCAAGGGCGCCAAGCTCTGGGTCGATTTCAGCAGCATCGACAAGAAGACGATCGTCGGCGTCAATACCGAGCTGGCCAAGAAGGGCTGGACAATCCTCGACGGCTCGGCCGGCGGGGTGGAGGAAGCGGCCGCCGCCGGAACCTTGTCGCTCTGGCTCTCCGGTCCGGAAGCGATCTTCGATGAACATCAAGCAATTTTTAAGGCGATGGGCAATAAGGTTCTGTACGTCGGTGAATTGGGCAATGCAAAACTAGTCAAAAACGCCATGGCGATGTTCGCCGCGGTGACGCATTTGACTCTCGCCGAGATCTGCGCCTGGCTAAAAAAGGGCGGCTTGTCGGAAGAGACCTTTCGCACGATCTTAAAAAACTCCCAGCAAAATTCCGTCGCCATCGATCGGATTATGGAAATCGTCGTGAGCCGCAAGTATAAGCCGCGCAAGTCGTGGATGCCCAAGGACGTGGGTTTCGGTCTGGACATGGCGCGCGAGATGGAAGTGCCTATGCCGTTCGTCGCGCTAGCCTATCAAATGTTTTCGATCGCGCAGGCGACCGGGATGGACGACTACGAAGCCACAGGAATCGCCTGCAACGTCTACGACGTGATCACCGGCCGCAAGCGGGGTGTTTGACGGATGGCAGGACTGCCGCCGGAACGGATTTCGCGATTTCTCACCTACCTTTTGCGCCATCGGCCGAAAGAGTACCCGCTGGTGTTCGACCCACGCGGTTTCGTCGACTGGCGCGACGTGGTCGCGATCGTGCAAGAGCGCTACTATGAAGTGACCGAGGAGGACATACGCGCGGTCGTCACCGATTCGCAAAAGAAACGCTTCGAGATCGAGGGGGAGAGCGTGCGCGCCACCTACGGCCACTCCTTTCCCGTGGACCTTGGCCGTGAAGCGGCAGAGCCGCCGGACCAGCTCTACTACGGCGCCGCGCGCGATTTGGCGCAGTCGATGCTGCGTAACGGTCTCAAGCCGCGCGACCGCCAATATGTTCATTTAAGCCTGACCGCGGAAGAGGCCGAATCCGTGGCGCGCCGGCATGACCCGTCACCCGCCGTTCTGGTCATCGACGCCCAGGCCGCCAGTGCGGCAGGAGTCCGGTTCTACCGGTCGGGGCCGCTGTTTCTGGTCGAAAACGTGCCGGCGAAGTTCCTGGCGTCGAGATAGTTCAGCGCGGCGCTTCCGTTGCTTCTGCTCCGACAAACCCGTTCAGTTTTCGCCGGTTGATTGCACGGACGAACTCATTGAGATAAATTAGCGGCGATAACAGCGATCATTCCCCCAACAGCTTCAATACGGTTGACGATCCATCCCGGGACAAGCACGCCGGCTGACGTGAATGATCAAAGGACGCAATGCGCAGTCATCTTAGGGAGCTATTGACCCGAGCTATCGCGAAGACGGCCAAGGGGGGAGAGCTGAATTCATCAGAGCTCCCCCCTTTGCTTCTTGAGCCGCCGAAGCAGCGGGAGTTCGGCGACCTGGCAACCAACGTGGCGATGATCTGGGCCAAGAGCGCGAAGAGGCCGCCGCGTGCGATTGCCGAAGCGATTCTCAAGAATATCGATGATCCCGACGGCGTGCTAGCGCGGACGGAGATCGCCGGACCGGGCTTTTTAAATTTTACTTTTTCATCCAAATTTTATGTGCAGCAGCTGCGCGAGCTTGCGGCGGGGAAAGGCTCTGCTATCGACCTCGGTCACGGACGGAAAGTCCAAGTGGAGTTTGCCAGCGTCAATCCGACCGGGCCGCTCCATGTCGGTCATGGACGGGTGGCGGTTATCGGGGATGTGTTGGCGCGCCTTCATGAAGCGACGGGTTTTACCGTTGAGCGGGAATATTATGTGAACGATGCCGGCAGTCAGATGGAAAATCTCGGACTGTCGCTCTACCTACGCTACCGCGAACTATTCGGCGAGCTCAGCGAGTTTCCCGAGAACGGTTATCCCGGCGATTATGTCAAAGATCTGGCGCTTGCGGTCAAGCAGCAGTACGGCAACCAATACCTGAACGGTGACCGTGACACGGCGATCAAGTTTTTCACTAGATACGGCGGCGATGCTCTGCTCGGTACGATCCGCTCGCAGTTGCAAGATTTCGGCATCGCCTTCGATTTTTTTTTCAGTGAGAAAGCAATGCGCGAGCGCGGCGAGGTGGAGCGAGCGATGGCTGAGCTGCGCTCGAAGGGGCTGCTCTACACGCAAGACGGAGCCGAGTGGTATTGCTCGACGCGGTTCGGCGATGACAAGGATCGCACCGTCATCAAGAGCGACGGCGAACTTACCTATTTCGCCAGCGACATCGCCTACCATCGAAGTAAATGTGAGCGCCGGTTCGACAAGCTGATCAACGTCTGGGGCGCCGATCATCACGGTTACGTGGCGCGCTTGAAGGCCGCCATGCAAGGGCTCGGCTACGATCCCGATGTTCTGAAGGTTGTTCTGGTCCAAATGGTGCAGCTGACCCGCGGTGGCGAACCCGTGCGCATGGGTAAGCGCACGGGCGAGTTCGTTTCCCTGGAAGAAGTTCTCGAAGAAGTGGGTCGGGACGCTGCGCGCTTTTTCTTTCTGATGCGTAAATCGGACAGCCATCTCGATTTCGATTTGAATCTCGCCAAGCAGCAGTCGAGCGAGAACCCGGTCTTCTACGTCCAGTATGCTCACGCCAGAGTCTCAAGTATTTTCGAACAGGCGGCCAAGAGCGGCGTAGATCTCGGTGACCGGGCAGCGGTGCCGGTGGCGCGCTTGGAACTGGCCGAGGAAATGGAACTGATCCGCAAAATGATCCAGTTCAATGACGTCCTGGAGGAGAGCGTGCGCGATCTCGAGCCCCATCGGTTGGTTTTTTACCTCCTCGATCTGGCCGGTGAATTTCATCGTTACTACAACCGCCAGCGGGTGATTTCCGACGACCTCGGTTTGA
>JAICHC010000425.1 GCA_025922795.1 Candidatus Binatia bacterium
CTTTTGAACTCCTTAATAGAGTCAGGCTAGTGAAAGCGGGCGCGAAATCTCAGATCATCAGCCGCGGGCTTTCTGCGGGCGGTTCGACGCCGGTGCGGAGCATTTTTTTGCGCCGCCGGGTATACAATTCGCGCTTGAGCCGGCTGATCCGGTCGATGAAAAGTTTGCCGTCGAGATGATCGATTTCATGCTGCAGAGCGACCGCCAGCAGACCCTCAGCGGCAATCTTCACTTCCTTTTCGTGCTCGTCCCGGGCCACGACTTCGACCTGGGCGGCGCGCCGCACTTCAGCGGTAAAATCAACCACGCTCAAGCAGCCTTCTTCCCAGACCAGTTCGCCCTCGGCGCGGGTGATCATCGGATTGATCAGCTTGTACACCTGTTTACCGGGGTTTTCATGGTCGATGTCCAGGACCACGATCCGCTGTGAGACTCCGACCTGCGGCGCGGCCAATCCGACGCCCGGCGCAGCATACATCGTCTCGAGCATGTCCCCGATCAGCGCAATGGTTTTTGCGCCGACGTTGTTGACCGGCGCGGCCGCTTTGGTGAGCACCGGCGCGGGATATTTCAGGATCTCCAGAATCGCCATACCTCAAGGAAATTCATAACATACTGTAGGGATCGACATCAATGTGGAGACGCACGTTGGGCGCTCTCGGGAACAAATCGCGGGCCTGGCGCGCGAACTCCAATAATACCCCGCTTTGCTTGCTGCGAAGCAGAAGTTGCCAACGGTAGCGGTTTCTAAGTTTCTCGATCGGTGCGCTGGCGGGGCCGAGCACTTCGATTTGGTCGCGGTACTTCGGTTTGCGTCCCTGCAGCTCGCGTAACCGACCGGCCAACTCGTGAGCTTTCTTTTCGACTTCGGCAAGCCTGGGACCGTCCAGGCGCAGGTTTACCAGTCGACCGAACGGAGGATAGTTGAGCGCCCGGCGAAACTCGCTCTCGGCCTCAAAAAATCCTCTGTAATCGTGCGCCACCAGATGTTCAAAGGCATAATGATCCGGTGTGTAGGTCTGCACGATCACCCGTCCGGGGTTATCGCCGCGCCCCGCGCGTCCGGCTACCTGGCTGAGCAGCTGGAACGTGCGCTCGGCGGCGCGGAAGTCAGGCAGGTTCAGAGAAAGATCCGCGAGTAATGCGCCCACCAGGGTGACGCCGGATACGTCGTGACCTTTTGTGATCATCTGGGTTCCGACCAGGATGTCGATCTCGCCGCGCTCCCAGCGCCGGATGATCTCTTCGTGGGAACCGCGCTTGCTCGTGGTGTCGCGATCCATCCGCGCCACCCGCGCCTGCGGCGCCAGCTGTTTGAGCGCCTGTTCGACTCG
Organism: Candidatus Binatia bacterium; assembly: GCA_025922795.1. The sequence continues at coordinate 1,335 of JAICHC010000425.1, forward strand.
TTCCGTACCGCTGCCGACGCCGCCGAGCGAGGCGTTCTGGCAGTCAGGGCAAATGTCGGTGTTGGCCCGGCGATAGCCACAGTGATGGCAGGAAATTTGATTCTGCTTGAGATGCAGGGTCAACGTAACGCTGCAGTACGGGCAGCGCCAGACGTAACCGCATAAGCTACACTGAACGAAATTGGCAAAGCCGCGGCGATTTAAAAAGATCAAGGTCTGCCGCCCGGCTTGCAGGTTCGCGTTCAGCGCCAGCGCAAACGGCGCTGAAATGAGGCGTCGATCAGCGGGATCGTTGCGCTTGTTGGCCGGCGCCGCTTTCCCGGGCTCGATGAACGAATCAGGATTAAACTGTGCGCGTAAATCGATCGTTTCGATCGGCGGGAGTGGGCGTTGCTCGACGCGCCCTGCAATTTCGAGCAGCCGATAACGGCCCTGCCGGCAATTTTCATAACTCTCGAGCGCCGGCGTTGCCGAGCCGAGGACGACCGGACAATCGAGCAACTTGCCGCGCATGACGGCGACGTCACGGCCGTTGTAGCGCAACCCCTCGTCTTGTTTATAAGAAGCATCGTGCTCCTCATCGACAATGATCAGCCCCAGCTCAGGGACCGGCGCGAATACCGCCGAGCGGGCGCCGACCACGACATCGGCATCGCCGCGCGCGATGCGCCGCCACTGTGCCCACCGGTCGGCGCCGGTGAGGCCGCTATGGAGCACGCCGATCTTTTCCGGAAAGCGAGCGTTGAGGCGATCCAACAGTTGCGGCGTCAATGAGATCTCGGGGATGAGCACGAGACTCCGGCGGCCAAGCTCGCGAACCTGTTCCATGGCGCGAATATAGACCTCGGTTTTGCCGCTGCCGGTGACGCCGTGCAGCAAGAACGTTTCAAAGCCGCCGTTTTTGATGCGGCCGCGGATTGCCTGGAAGGCACCGCTCTGCTCGGCCGTCAAGGAGAATCTCGTCTGAGGGGAACTTGCCCGATGAATCGCACTGCAAGGCGGTTCCGTCTCCGCGCGGCGTTGCTGCGCCATGTGCTCGACAATTTCAATCGCGCCGAGTTTTTCCAGCCGCACCAACAAGCGCTCGAGGGAGTGCCCGGCGAATTTTTTGGTCAACGTTTCGACGCTCAGTTTGCCTTTGTGGCGCGCGAGCGCGCCGATAATTTTTTTACCCAGCTCATCGGCGATCGTCAGCTCAGACCGTTTGAGAACGATGCTCTTGCGGCTCTTGCGCCGTGAATTCGGTGGCAGCACAGTGGCCAGGACTTCACCGAGCGAAGTCAAGTAGTACTGGGAAACCCACTGCGCCAGCTGGAGCAGCTTTGCGTCCAGGATCGGCTGATCGTCGAATTGATCGACGATCTCTTTGGTTTGCGCCAACGGCGTTTCGCGAACAAAACCCACGACAATTCCAGTGACGATGCGTTTTCGCAACGGGACCAGAACCCGGGCGCCGGCAGCAATGCGATTTTTGAGCGAGTCGGGGACGGTATAAATGAGAGGATCTTTGAGCGGCGCAGGCACGACGACCTGCGCGAACTTGGGTGCCGGCGTCATCGCTGCACTTCTAACGGCCGGCCTGGCGAAAAGGAAAGTTGCGCCAAATTCTGCCTAGCTGAACGATTTTGTCCGAGTTCGAGGTTTGCTGACCGCCAGTTCCACACCGCCATTTTGACAATATTGATATTATCTATAAAGTTGCGCGCCATTGAACGCTGCATCCGGGCGCCCGAAATCTTGGCAACCGGTTTGCTTAGTATTTTTTGTATCTCTCAGAACCATAATTAGATATAATGCGCGCACAATTTATTCCCTTGGTCTAATCGATGGATTAAGAATCCGCGCCTTCCGATCTTCTCTTCTAGCGGTGATGGGCCAGGAAAACAACGTCAAAAGGGTTCGTGAAGCGAGAATGCTTAGCAAAGCCGAGCTTGCGCGCTTGGCCGGTATATCGCCGCTGACCCTTGACCGAATCGAAAAAGGTAAGGAGTGTCGCCTGGCCACCAAAAGGAAAATTCTTTTGGCTTTGGGACTGACGATCGAGCAGAAGAATACGCTTTTTTGAACCGACTCTCCATGCTGTCGTTCCTAAAAAATTTCAATTTGAGTTCCTTAAATCCGCTGGGCGCCAAGGACGGCTACTTGGCATTGGATATTGGCTCAAGCTCGATCAAAATGGTCGAAACCGCCGTGGACAAGAATGGCTATCGCCTTCTCAACTTGGGAATTTTGCCGCTGCCGGAAAACGCGATCCAAAACAATATGGTGGTCGATTCCAAGCCGGTCGTCGATGTCATTCGCCGGTTGATCGGAGAAAACGGAGTCAAATCAAAGCAGGTCATCTCTGCGGTTCCAGGGCGCGCTGTCATCATGAAAAAAGTTCAGATGCCCAAGCAGGAACCCGCCGAGCTCGAGGCGAATATCGAATTCGAAGCGCAGAACATCATTCCGGATAGCTTACAGAACGTCAATCTTGATTATCAAGTCTTGTTCGAAGCACCGGACGGCAACAAGATGGATGTCCTGCTGGTCGCGGTCAAATAAGAAATCATCACCAGCTACGTTGACGCGATCGAAGAAGCAGACCTGACACCGTCGGTGATGGATGTCGATTATTTCGCCTTGGAAAACATGTACGAAGTGAACTACGGCGCCGAAGCAGCCAACGGGATCGTCGCGCTCATTCATATCGGCGCTCAGTACACCAGCATCACTCTCTTGCAAAACGGTATATTTGCATTC
>JAICHC010000426.1 GCA_025922795.1 Candidatus Binatia bacterium
AGACAGCTTTGGCCGTGTAAAGCACGGACTTGAAATTGATCGCCAGCAGTTTCTCCCAAGTCTCTTCGTGGCTTTCCACGAAAGGCTCCAACCGATCCCACCCCTGGCAGTTGACAAGAATATCGATCTGACCGAAGCGCTCGAGAACTTCGTTCACCATGCGATCGACATCGGCCTTCCTGGTCAGATCGACTTGATACGCCATTCCGTCTACGCCGAGAGCCTTAACCTCGCTGCTGACTTTCTCCGCATTGTCTTTGACGATATCCGCGACGGCGGTGTTTGCACCTTCTTGTGCCAATGCAAGCGCGACCGCGCGGACGATTCCTCCTCCGCCTCCTGCTATCAAAACGGTTCTTCCTTTAAGCTTCATGACGCTGCTCTTGCCTCCTCTCCGATCCCGGCTGTTTTCTTATCTTCGCGAATCTTCTCCAGGCGGCGTAGCGCCAGCAAGGCGGCGCCCAAAGCGCCGACCAGATCCGGTTCTTCGCTGACGTTGACCTTTCTCTTAAGTGTCTCCTCCAGCGCCTTGACCATGCCTTTCTGCCGAGCCACACCACCGACGAAGGTGACCTCATCTTCCATGCCGGCGCGCTTGAGCAATGCCAGGGCGCGCGACGCCAGCGAGTTGTGTACGCCGCGCAAAATGTTTTCGACGGTCTCGCCGTTGGAGACGTGATTGATGATTTCCGATTCGGCCAGGACTGCGCATACGCTGCTGATGGTCTGGGGCTTATTAGCCTGAATCGAGAGCTCACCGACCTGATCGATTTTGACCTCTAGATATTTGCAAGCGCGCTCGATGAAGCCGCCGGCGCCCGCGGCGCACTTATCGTTGGTGCGGAACTCGCGGACTTTGCCGGTGTCGCTGACCCTGAGCGCGCGCGTGCTTTGCGCGCCGATATCAAGCACGCAGCGGGTCTTGGGAAAGAGAAAAACCGCGCCCCGTCCGACGCAGGTGATATCGGTGATCTGGACGTCGCGGAACGGAACGTTGTAGCGGCCGAAGCCCGTGGTGGCGATGTAGTTCAGGTCATTCTCCTTGAGCCCAGCCTGCTGGAGCGCTAAATCCAGCACCTCCTTGGCGACCGCGGCAAAATCCGGCCGAGTTTTTATCGCGGCTTTCCCGCAAATGCGTTTTTCCCCATCTAAGACCACCGCCTTGGTCGATTTCGCGCCCATGTCAATGCCGGCGACAAACGTCATGACGCCTCCTTACCCAAGTTTCTAGTTTCAAGTTTCGGGTTTTCAGTTCCTGGCTTCAGAGTTGGACTCGAAACCCGAGACTCGGAACTCGCAACTCCTTTGGTGGCCCGCTCCAGGGCGAAAATGCTCGCTCCCAGCGCGCCGACAAAATGGGAATCCGGGCTGACGTTGAGCTTCATGCCCAGTTTTTCTTCCAGCGCGCGCACCATGCCGATATTTTTTGAAACCCCACCGGTGAAAGTGATCTCGGGTTCGATGCCGACGCGCCGGATCAGCGAAATTGTCCGCGCGGCGATGGCGCTGTGCACGCCGCCCAAGATATCTTCGGTCTTCTTGCCCTGAGCCAGGTAGGACATGATGTCAGACTCGACGAAGACCGTGCACACCGTGGTGAGCCGAACTGGAGTTTTCGCCTTGAGCGAGATATCGCCGATGTCGTCCAGTCGCATGCCCAAAGCGTCGGCAGCACTGCCAAGAAACCTTCCCGTGCCGGCGGCGCATTTGTCGTTCATGACGAAGTCTTTTACGTCGCCGTCGATGCCGATTTTGATGCCCTTGGCATCCTGGCCGCCCATGTCGATCACCGTGCGCGTGTTGGGAAAGAGGTAGCTCGCGCCACGTGCATGGCAGCTGATCTCGGTGATCTGGGCGTCGCCGAAGGTGACTTTGTATCGGCCGTAACCGGTGCCGACTACGTAAGCGACATCCTCCCTCTTCACCCCGGATGCTTGCAGCGCTTCGACAAAGCACCGTTCAGCGGCCCTGGTAACGTAGGCGCCGGTGTCGGCCAAGGCTCGGGCGACGATCTCAAACTTGTCGTTGAGGATAATCCCTTTGGTTTGCGTCGACCCAACGTCGATGCCCGCGGCGTAAATCATGCTGCCCCTCCTGCTTCCGCTCCGGCACGAACGACTTTTTTGTGTTCCAACGATTCAAAGAAAGCATCAATGCGGTTTTTGAGCTGGGCTTCGGAAAAATAGCGCGGATCTTCCAGATCGGATTCGATCAATAGAGTGGGAACGTTGAGATCCTTGGTGAAATATTCGCGCATGTCTCCCTGTCCTGCGGAAAACAGTCGACAGCTTTTGACCGAATGAATCACTAGAGCGTCCGCGTGCCACTCTTCGACATAGCGGCGAATCTGCTGGTAGCGCTGCAAGAAATTACGGTTGGTGACGTTCCACTGGAGCATATGCTGCGCGATCGACTCCAACGGATGATTGGCATCATGGCGGAAGCCAAATTCCCACAAGCCGCCGACGGTGGAGTAAGTGGAGGCCACCGCTACCGCGCCCCATTTGGAAAACATGTCTCTAAATGTTCGCAGATAAGGCCAAGGCGGCGGTCCTTCGATAATGAAGCGGAAGCGTTCCTCCGGTAAAGGCCCGGTTCCCATGCGCACTTTTTCTTCCATCTCTTTGAGGGCGGTTTCGAAAAATCTCACGCCGTCTTCGGTTCCGCGCAGACAGTAGAGCGGCGCCATCATGGTCACCGAGTCGAAATAGGCGTCGAAGGGAGAAGGGAGATTCTTGGTGAGCCCTTTGATTCGCGACCACATCTCGCCGATTTCACTGGAGCGGCTGACGATTTGTTTGAGCCGAGCGTAATCGAGCTTTTTCCCTGTCAGTTTTTCGCAGATCTCGATCACCTCTTCGAGTTGCCGCACGACGTACGTAATGTCCTCCGGACTCGGCTGGCCGGAAGGGTTGCGCAAGAAAGGAATGTCGAGGTTATAGAGTTGTCCATCGCAGTATTCCGCCAGGTGCTCGAACCACTGAAGGTAGACATTGCAGCCCACGTAGTTGCAGAGAATCAATGACGGCAGCGGGATGGTCGCGAAGGGAGTTTTGCGGTCGCCGAGAAACATGCCGACGTCGGCTTTCACGTAGGCGCAGTTGTCCGTCGAGTAGCCCAGCTCCTCGGCTTTCAAGATAAAGGGCAGGGCACTTTTCTTTACCGCCAGTTGCAGTGCGTCGATTTCCGGATAGACCGGAATCAGATCGAAAGCCTGGATCAGCTCCACCGGATTGCCGCTGATTAGCATGTAGACGGCCTTGCCCTCGCCATGTTCGGCTGCCCGGGTGACGCGCTCGAAGTAGCGGCCCATCAGCTCCTTTTGAAGGAGATGCATCTGACCTTGATAGCTCGTCTTCACTGTTTCAGTTGGCTGTGCCATTGCTTTTTCCTTCCGAGGCAGTCCCGCGTATCGAGTCTAGCGTCTAACGTTTTAAACCTGAGACTCTAGACTCAAGACTCTAGACTGAGTTCAATCGAACAACATCGATTCGACGAAGGTCTCCACTTCGGTGCGCGCTTTATCGAAGATCCACATCTTTTCTTCAAATTCGAGGCAGAGGTGCGGAATACCCTCTTTCTCCAACGCCCGTTTATAGAGCGCGTAGTCGAACAGCGCCGGCTCGCAGAATTTTGCTGCCAGGATCAATACTGCGTCGGCCCCCGTGTCTTTGAATTTGTCGATCAGATGTTTAGATTTAGGCTCGCGCGTGTCGTGTTTCACACCCGAATAAACACTCTGATTAATGTAAGCGTCGGCGAGATTACGCATGGGATCGCCTTCGGTGGAAATATCCGCCGAGAACCAGCGCCAACCGGTAAGAAAGTCATCGTCCAGAATGTAGCAGCCCGCCGCTTCGAGTGCATCGAGCAATTCGATCGGCGGCTGCTCGCAGAAAGATCCCTCGAGGACGACTCTGATCCGGTCCTTGGGCTTCTCGTTCCGTCGGCGCAGTTCCGTCAGCGCTTCGCGGAGGATCGCGATATGTTCCTCCGGGGGTAGCAGGGTGCCGATGCGGGTCAGCACGTAACATTCGACGGTCGAAAGATTCTGCGGCGTCTTTCTGCGGAT
>JAICHC010000427.1 GCA_025922795.1 Candidatus Binatia bacterium
AACGAAATCCTCGAACTGTTTGGGTTCTTCTTCTTTCTTGACCAATTTTGTATTCCAAGCAGCGATAATAAACTGCAGATCAGTCGCGACATAGTACGACCCTTTCAAGTTCGCCGGGTAAACCGCTGCTTCGGGCGGCAGTCGCTCCACCACCAGGCCTTGGTCGTTTGCTTGTCCGAGGTTCTCCAAATTGAACTGGTAGACATCTGCCAGATAACGCCCACCGCGTACTTCGGTTATTGCCCGTGCGATGAGTTTGTCAGCGGTAGCGTCGGTGTGGTCGATTTTGATGCCCGGAAAGCGTTTTTCAAAAGCAGGAAGCACGACCTGGGCGTTGATCTGCGCCAGCGTTCCGTAGAAGTTTAATTTGCCGCCCTCGTCCAGGGCTTTTTTGTGGATTTCGTCGAGCGTCTGTCCATGTGCTGCAGGATGACCCATGAGTATAAGTAAGTTGAGCACCAGCAGTTGACATAGCCGAAACAGTCCTGTTGCCTTGCGATCCATGTTGAAGCCCTCCATTGTTAAGGCGCTTGCATTCCTCGTTAATTAAGAAGTAATCGGCGTGAGAGTAGCCATTGACCTGCGCTCCGTCAACCAGATGACTTGAGGTGTTACGTTCTTTAACGACACACGTGACGGAAGACCCGCTGCTTGCTTAAGCGAGCCTTACAATGCGGGCACTCTGCCAAAGGCGCCCGTTGTATCACCGCGATCAACGCTACGCCGTGCGGTACGAGGTATCCAGGAAGGCTAACCCGAGCGGCCAAAGGAGCCCAGACGTAAACCGGCGCCTCTCGGACAAACATCAGTGACGCAAGGCTCTGGTGAGTCAATCCGGCAAGGCGAGCGCCCCGGCGTGGGCCGGGCGCTCGCCTTGGATGCAAGCGCGTAATTAATTGTCCGGCTGGGAAACTACCCGCAGGTAGGGTTTCAGCGTTTTAAAACCCTGCGGGTACTTCTTCTTGGCGTCCTCGTCCGATACCGACGTGGGAATGATGACATCTTGCCCGGGTTTCCAGTTCACTGGGGTTGCGACCGAGTGCTTAGCGGTAAGCTGGAGCGAATCGAGCAAGCGCAACACCTCATCGAAGTTGCGACCGGTGCTCATCGGGTAAACGAGCATCGCCTTGACCTTTTTGTCCGGCCCGATCAGAAACACCGTGCGGCACGTCTGATTGTCCACCGCAGTCCGCTTGCCAGGAGTCTCGCTGGCCGGGAGCATGTCATAGACCTTGGCAACCGCAAGGTCAGGATCGCCGATCAGCGGGTAACTCGGCGCGTGCCCTTGCGTCTCCTGGATATCCTTCACCCAGGCTTTGTGATCGCTTACCGGATCGACGCTGAGCCCGATGATCTTGCAATTGCGCTTGTCGAACTCCGGCTTGAGGCCGGCCATGTAACCGAGTTCCGTTGTGCAAACTGGAGTGAAATCCTTCGGATGTGAGAATAAGATGGCCCAGCCGTTGCCGATCCATTCATGAAAATTTATTTTTCCTTCGGTGCTGTCCGCCGAAAAATCCGGCGCTACATCACCCAACCTTATCGCCATGAGTAACTCTCCTTTCAAGAGTTTATTTGTGAATATTAGCTATCGCGATCGAAACCCTTCGTCAACAGCGTTGGCTCACATTCCCCACAAACGCCGGGCGAGCAACACGGCGATCGCTTACGGATGCACGGTTTCCAGGAACCAGTCGGTGGGAATCTCGCGCCCTATTCCCTTCCCTTTGGCTTCGTGGAACACCGCGGCCCCCACGGCCGCGAACTGAAGCCCAATGCCGATATTATTGAGAAAGCAGGTCGACTCTTGAGGATTGGCTCGCCCCTGCGCCTTTCCAGTGACTAAATCTTTAAGCTCCGGCGCGGCTAACCAAAATGGCTGATCGATCTTCAGCTCGTGCGCTCGAGCCGGCCCTTTTCCGATGACATCGATGGCGTCATGCGCTTCGATCCCTTCTTCGCCGAAACCGGCGATGTAATTTTTCGGAGCATGTTGGTGGGCGTGAATCACCAGCCGGTCGACTCTGCGAATTGTCTCATCGCCAAGCTCCGGAACACGGACGCAGGTCAGATGAAGCCCCGGTTTTACCCAGTCAGCATTAACCACTCGCGTGAGTGAATTGGTCGTCGCCGCGATGATGTCGGCGCCCTCGATCGCCTTATCGGGCGTATCCACCGCTCGCACTTCGGCGCTGACTTTTTGCTGCATCTCTTTGACGAATCTCTCACGATGAATCTGGGTCGGGCTGAACACGTTGACGCGCTTGATCGGTCTCACCGCACACATGGCGGGCAAGTGACTGCCGGCCTGCCAGCCCGAACCGAACAGCGCCAGCACGGCGGCGTCCTCGCGCGCGAGATAGCGCGCCGCCAAAGCGCTGCTCGACGCCACCCGCATGCGCTGTACAACGCCGTCTGGAAACATCGCCAACGGCTCCCCGGTGACCGTCGAAAACAACATGACGAGGCCGACGTATTTGTCCCCCGGAGCCGAGGGAATTTTAGTCTTGATGACGCGATTGCCCTGGTGGTTCCAGCGAATGATATCCGAGTTGATGCGCATGGCAACAATCGGCGGATCATAAAGCCCTGCTTCCATCGATTTAAAGGCGTAAACGCCGGACTCGGTGGCTGACGGCATGACCAGATCCGTGCGTGGGCGGTTGATCGCCGTTCCCTTTTGCCAGCTTCGATAGGCATTTTCGAGCGCATCGATGCAGGTTTTGATAGACAAAAACGACTCGATCTCTTCATTGCTGAGAATAAGCATGCTGCCGACATATCAATGCACCGCTGCCTCGTCAAGATTGCGAGTGGAATCCGCCCCTCGCTCGTTTGACTGACGCCGACCGCTTCGATTACGTTAGCAAAAGGAGGACTGATCATGTCCAAAGATATCGCCACCGTCGCGCTTCTTCATCCCGGCAACATGGGTGTCACCATCGGCGCGGCCGCCGCCGTCGGCGGCGCGCGGATCTTGTGGGCCTCGAAGGAACGCGGCACGGCCACGCGCAAGCGGGCGGAGCAGGCAGGACTTCACGACGCTGGGGCTTTCACGGAAGTGGTACGCCAGTCCGACGTCGTCCTGTCAGTCTGCCCGCCCCACGCCGCCGTTGACGTCGCGCGCGCTGTTGCGAAGGAGAAATTTTCCGGGATCTATGTCGATGCCAACGCGGTGTCGCGCGCCACGGCGGAACAAATCGGGGCAATCGTCAGCGCAGCCGGCGCGAGCTTTGTCGACGGCGGCATCATTGGATCACCCGTAAAGCAAGCCGGTACGACACGCCTTTATCTATCCGGCCCGGATGCTGAGGTTGTCGCGTCGCTTTTTAGCGGCACTATGCTCGATGCCCGGGCGATCGGCGCCGAGCCTGGCGCGGCCTCCGCACTGAAAATGGCTTACGCGGCGTGGACAAAATGCACGGATGCGTTGATTTTGACAATCCGCGCGTTCGCCGCCCACCAGGGTGTGGATCAGGCGCTGCTGCAAGAATGGTCGATTTCACAACCGACACTGGAGAAAAAGTGCAGCCGTGCCGCGGCTGTCGCGGTTCCCAAGATGTGGCGCTACGTGGGTGAGATGCAAGAGATCGCTGAAGCTTTCGCTGCCACCGGTCTGCCCGCGGGCTTTCATGAGGCCGCGGCCGAAATATCCGATCGCCTGGCGTGCTTCAAAGATCAGACCGATCCGGGCCCCACCGTGAAGGCGGCAATCGACGCTCTGCGCAATTCGGGGGGTCATCCCTAACTCGCGCAAGACTATTCCTGCCAAGAACTGTCGCTTGGACTTTTTATCGTCTTCCACGACTTACTAAGGATTTCGTTAGTTAGTAGACACACTGATGGCGAAGGGGCGAGTCGTGGAAAGCGCAGGCACCAGGACTCAAAGGACGCTTTCGCACCCACGCCCAAAATTAAGCACTCGGGGCGTGGGGCTCGGGTGGTGGCCGATGACGCCCAGACGCTTTGCCCGGGCTTGGAACGAGTCGTCCCTTCGTGTCCAACAAACCCAGTGACAGTATGGCTCGATCTATCTCATTCGAAGAACCTACCTAAACTACGCTCAATT
>JAICHC010000428.1 GCA_025922795.1 Candidatus Binatia bacterium
AGACCGTCGGGTTCCGCTTTGTTGTAGATATAATTCGCGGCGATGAGGCTGCCGGCGCCGGTCATGTTCTCCACGATCGTATTGGGATTGCCGGGGATATGCTTGCCGATATGCCGCGCGATCATGCGCGAGTAAGTATCGAAACCTCCGCCGGCGGCGAAGCCGACGATAAAGCGAATGGTCTTTCCCTTGTAGAAATCTTGCGCGCGCGCATCGGATGGCCCGTCGAACAAAATCAGGCCGATTGCGACTAAAAGCCAACTGATTTTTTTCTTCATGATCTCTCCTTTTTTTGGATTTGTTTCTCTAACCCGTTAGCAGATTCGTAAGAACTCAGTTAGATATTCAACCAATCGACCAATAGCCCCTCCGGAAACGGCAGCTTGAGCGCGTAATCGAACATGCCATAGAAAAAAGCCCAGGCGATTAGGGCCAGAGCGACGCTGGTTGCCCAGCGCTCGCCGCCGCTAAATTTAAGATAGAGAAATGTCGCGAGCGCCGACGCGATGGGAAATCCCAAAAACCAGATAATAAGGAAGAAGCCGACGATCCAGCTGGCGATAACAATGGTCCGATTGCGCGCCTCATACGGCGCGATCTCCTGCGCGGCTTCCGCCGGTGAAACGTTTTCAGCCGCAACCGGTCGCTTCGAACGAAATAGCTCGAAGCCGACCATCAGAATGGCGAGAATCAGGCATGGGATGCCGATGGCCAGAGGAAACAGCGCGGCGCGTGGCTCCCAGGAACCGAAGCCGAATTTTGCCTGGTACACGATAAAAGCAAAGATGGCGACGAAGAAAAGCGCAAAGAGCCCATGGCCGATGCGGCTTTTCATCGGGACCGGCTCTACGAGCTGAGGCGGCGCGGGTTCGGTTGCTGACTGGACTTCGATGCTGCGCCGGCGTTTTTTCCAATTTTCATACACAGGATAGAGTAAGCCGAGCAGGATAAGCAGGGCAATGATAAGGACGCCCGGATGCGTAATCCAGCTTGCGCCGTAGATCCTCGTCGCAATAAAAAGATTCGTCTCGGCGATGCCGCCCAGAACCAATCCCAGGAGCAGCGGCGGCCGCGGCCAATCAAACTTCACCATAAACAGACCCAGCGCTCCGAAGAGCAGGACCACGATCATGTCGCCGAGGCTGTTCTTGACCGCGAACCCACCGAGAAAAACCAACAGCAGCAGAAATGGAATGAGCAACGTTCCCTTGACAAAAGTGATCTTCGCCAACTGGTTAAGAAAAAGAAAACAGATAGCCACGGTGATGATGTTGGCAACGATCAGGATCCAGACAAAAGAAGCTGTAAGTGTAAGATGTTTGGCCGGATTCAATAGATCCGGACCGGGCACGATGCCTTGAATAATGAACGCGCCCAGGAGAATCGCTGTAGAGACGCTACTCGGGATGCCAAAAGCAACCGTAGTGACGAGATCGCCGCCGCGGGTCGAGTTATTCGCCGCCCCAGGGCCAAGCACACCTTCGACGGCGCCCTTGCCGAAACGCTCTTTATCAGGCGAGCTCTGCACCGCATGGGCGTAAGCTACCCATTGAGCCGTTCCCCCGCCTACTCCTGGAAGCACGCCGACATAGGCACCCAGCGCGCTACACCGCATCACCAGCTTCCAATGGCGAAAAGTATCTTTAACGCCCTCCATCACACCACCCACTTTGTTTATCGCCGCGCGGGCGATGCTCGTTCGTTGAACCCCGAGATCGATTATTTCCGGGATGGCGAACAACCCGACCGTAACGGCAACCAGAGCGACTCCGTCCCATAGAAACAGCGCGTTGGCTTCTCCGAGGATCGGTTCCAAGGTGAAGCGCGGGATGCTTTCTATCGGATCAAGCCCGACCATCGCGAGACTCAACCCCAAGCCGCCGCCGATCAACCCTTTAATAAGATTGCCGCCGCTAAGAGAGGAAAGAAAGGTGATGCCCAGGAGGGCTAGCATGAAGAACTCCGCCGAGCCGATGGAAAGAACCAGCGGCCGGACCACCGCTAGAGCGAGAGCCAAGGCAATCGCGCCAAAGATCGATCCCACCAGAGAACTCATCAAACCCGCGCCCAAGGCCCGCCCGGCTTCGCCGTTCTTGGCCATGGGATGACCATCGACAACGGTAGCTGCAGTGATTCCTTCGCCGGGAACCCCAAAGAGAATCGAAGTGATATCGCCGGTCGTGCTGGTGACCGCATTGGCCCCGAGCAGAAAGGCAAACGCCGTGGTCGGATCCATGGTGTAAATAAAAGGCAGCATCAGGGCCAGCGTGGTCGCCCCACCAAGTCCGGGGAGGATGCCGACCCAGAAACCGATAAAGATGCCGACGAGCATGAAAAGAAAGGACTGCTGCCCCTGCGCGCTGAATGGCAAAATGTTGATTAAGCCGGTTTGAAAGGCTTCCAGATACTCGAGCATACGATCTCCGCTATTGATTAGATGTCACAAAAGCCGGATGCCGGATATCAGATCTCTAAACGGAGCTCACTCTGTCATGCTCCATTGCCCCGGCGCTTAGTTCTTGCCGGTCTTTCTCATCAGGAACTGCAGATTCTCCTTGACGCGAGCGGGCATGGAATAGATCTCATCCACATACTTTTCGATTTCTTCTCCAGAGACGTAGTTGAGATCGAGCTTGGCTTTTTCTGCGTCGGCAATGAACGCGGCATCCTTCATGGTGGCGGCAAAAGCTCGGCGCAAGATTGCCAACCGTTCCTTGGATGTTCCCGGAGGAAGCGAAAACGGACGGGCAAACTCGTTCGCTGCGTTCCACGCATTGTAAGCAATCCGGTTGTCCTTATTTTTGATGACCCCGGGAAAAGTCGCGATATCTTTGACCTCGGGCTCATCCCAATTTCTTTGGATGATAAATGGTATGAGCTCGTCGTCTCCATTTGCATCCAGCATGGCTCTGGCTGTAGTCCTCATCGATTCCCACGTCCAGCAAGCGCCGTCGACCTCTTTTGATCGCATGGCAAGTCGAATTCTCGATGTGCCTTCGTAGCCCGGGATGATTGCAAAGCTGGTTTCCGCCCATTTGTTCAGCATCGTCGGCAGATGAACCGTGTTTCCCGCCCGCGTCGCTCCCATTTTGATGGCTTTTTTTGACTTGCGAATATCATCGAACGTCTTCAGGCCGGTAAAACCCATGACCGCGCAGACTACTGAGTCTTTGCTCGGGGTGCCGATCCAACCGACCTTTCGGCCGTCGATCCTGACGCTTGGGTCACCCATGGCATCGTTGAACACGTTGTGCGAGTTAAAAATTCCCACCGTAAGCCCATCGGGTTCGGTTTTGTTGTACATGTGATTCGCGGCAAGGGTACTGCCGGCGCCCGTCATGTTTTCGACGGTGGTCGACGGGTTTCCCGGGATGTGCTTAGGGATGTGTCTCGCAATCGTTCGAGTGTACGTGTCGTACCCGCCCCCCGCCGAAAAACCGACAATGAAACGAATCGTCTTTCCCTGGTAGAAGTCATTTGCCAGGGCTTCGTTCGACGTCATGAGCAAAAGACCTAAGCTCACATTAACCGCGGCGAAAACAATTGGCCGTTTCATGTTAACCTCCTTAGTTTATTTTTCTTTTCACGGCGACGCGCAGCCTAAAATCGTGTTAAGTTGCGTGCGCCCCTCCGTCATGCTCGCCCGCGTCGCGGGGAGGAAAAGAGGTGGAGGCCTGCCGCTATTGAGCGGGCAGGATCTCTACCCGGATTTCTTTGGGCACATGCTCTCCTTCGTAACTAGTTCTGATTTTTGCAGTGGATTCTTTGCCGGGAACAAGTTTGCCATCCTTCGGCACCTCGGACATGCCGCCTAACCAGCCGCCGCTCTCAGTCTTAGCTTGACCGAAGACGCTGTAGGCTTTGGGCTCGCTTGCGGTGTTTTTGACTACGACGTCCAACCATAGTCGCCCTTTTTTCTTTCCTTCTGCCGGCTTGATATAGGGCTTCACGCTGACCACATCGCCGTTTCCCGCCAGTACTTTGACCTGGATCTTGCTTTTGTCGGAGGCGATGGTTTTTTCACCGGCCGACTTCGAAGACTGCGCGGAGTGACCTGAGCAGG
>JAICHC010000429.1 GCA_025922795.1 Candidatus Binatia bacterium
CCTCGTCCATCCGATCCATCCAGTATGGCACCCAACCACAGCCGCACTCGAGAAACGCAATTCGCAACTTGGGAAATCTTTCCGCCACCCCGCCATACATCAGCGCGGCGCAATCGATCAGCGTCTCCGCCGGACGCGCGACAGTGTGGGCCAGCAGAAACGTGTCGAAACGGATTTCCCCGGCAGGTCCTTGGCGGGAGTTGTGCACCAGCAGCGGCGAGTTGAGCCGTTGGAGCTCTTCGTAGATGGGCCAAAACGTCGGGGTGCCGAGGTGGTCTTTGAGACCGAAAGACGCGATCGTTATACCGGCAAGCCCCAGTTTCGTGACCGCGCGGTTCACTTCCGCAACCGCCGCCGGGACGTTTTGGAATGGCACCAGACCCACGCCTTTCAGCCGCGGGCTTTCGCGGCAGATGCTGGCGATCCAATCGTTGTAGCCGCGGCAAAAAGCCGCAGCGTATTCTTTTTCGGGGCTTTGCGTGATGCCAAAGGCGCTGGTCGGAAAGAGAACCGAGATGTCGATGCCTTCCTGGTCCATATCCCTTAGCCGCTGCGGCAGGTCCGTGTCGCGCATGCCGAGTTTGCCGTAGAGGCTGCTGTCCCATTTATCACGGGCAACGAGCGTTCCTTGTCGCTTGCAGTAAGGTTCTTCCATGAACGCGCGAATCTCTGCGTCGCGATCGCGCACATGACCGTCAGCATCGATGATCTTTGTTTCTTGCATGATTCTCTCCCCGATCCGGAAAACAGTACGCGATCCGAGACGATTTTCAACGCGAAAACAGTGCCGGCGCCACGCCATGTTCAGATGGGATCAAGCGCGCAAAACGTGCGTGGGGCGCGCGCCAGATTGAATGCTCGGCTCGCGATCACTTGCGGTTTGCGCCAAGCAACGATGCCTACGCACAAAGCCCGAAACGGCGCATCGATCAAGCCCTACCTGAGCTTGCTGCACGAGCATCTAATCGCTGGTCGGTTCCGCGGCCGCGTTCAAGCCGGCGATGAATCCTTGGGTCGTGCAGCGTCCCAAGCCGTGTTGATTGAAACCGCCCGCCGATTCACCGGCGCAATATAGCCCGGGTATGACTTCGGCGTTCATGTCCACCACCTGACATTTGCCATTGATTCGCAGACCAGAACGGGTGTCGTGCACGTTGGGCGTGGCCCAGGCCGCGTAGAACGGCGGCGTCTGAATTTTGTGCTTCGGCGTCGGTTTGCCGAAATCGCTGTCTTTACCCGCGTCGACAAATGAATTGTATTTATCCACCGTCGCTTGCAGCATCTCGCCTTTCATTGGCTTGGCCTGATATTCGTTCTTGATCGCGGCGGCCAATTCGTCAAGCGTGCTCGCGCTGAAGAAATATCCGTCGGGATCGACATAGGGCGGAGCTGTTTTCCAGCCTTCGCGTTTGACCGCGTCAGTGTCGAAGATCGCCCAGATCGGTCCCGCGGAATAGTCCGGAGGTTCCGAGTATTCATTCATCGCCACCGCAGCGTTAAAAAAATTGTACTTGTTGGGATGGTAGTCGATTTTTTCGTTGTTGCGATAATCGTTGGGCGTGTACGGGTTGATTTCATTGTAGACGTTGCCGTGCGGGTAATCGCCCTTGGTCTCGTCGAAAAATCGTTTGCCGACCTGATTGACGAGAATCAAGTCATGCCAATCCTTTACAGCCAATCCGGTGGCCCGAACCAGCGGAAAGATCGGAGTTTCGAGCTCCCATACCATGTAGTTCCATTTGGTCGCCAACACCCGCTGGGTGCGAATGTTATCGCCATTTTCCAACGTCTGGTTAACCAACCCCCACAGCGAAGCCCCGATCGCGGTGGCGGCAAGCTCGCCGCTGGCATCCTGATAGGTATAGGGCTCGCCGGCGACCGTCAGCACAGCGGTTAGCCGGGGGTCGAACATGCGCCGAAAGTTTACATTGCTGGTCATGCCGCCGGTCGCGATGATCACCGCCTTTTTTGCATGGACTTTCACTACCGGTGTCGTGCTGTCGATATTGCCGTCGGAGCGAAAGCTCTTCAGCGGCGTTGACTGGCCGGGCAAGACTCGCGGCGTATGTTGGGCCGTGATGCCTACGACTCTGCCAGAGGTCTGCCCCTCCCGAATGATGCTCGTCATCTTGTAGTTCAATAGAAACTTGACGCCTTTGACGCGCGCGCTGTTTTCCAGCGGCCTGATGAGACCCGTCCCGCCTCTGTTGTTGGGACTTTCGTATCCCGGGCCCTTGGTCCAGAACGCGTGGTTTTCGCGCGGCGCCGAATTACCCAGATTGTGGCCGCCTTGATTGTCCGGAGGGATATCCTTGAACTTAACGCCGTTTTCCAGGAGAAACTCGAAGGTCGGCGCGCAGTGATCGGCGAAAGCGCGCATGACTGCGCGGTCGTTGTAGCGGTAGTCGGGCCAGCCGTTGGGCTGCACGATGGTCCAATCGGTGAGATCGGAAAACACGATGTCCGGCGCGTCGTGAATGCCATATTTTTTTTGCGCGCTGGTGCCGCCGCCGAGCGGTACGTTGCCGCCGCTGATGATCGCGTGACCGCCGATGTCGTAGTTGGTTTCAACGACGACCACGGATGCCCCGGCATCAGCCGCTTTGACCGCCGCCGGCAGGCCGGCCGCTCCCGACCCGACAATAACGACATCGGCTTCCAGGTCCCAGCTCTGATCCCTTGTTGTTGCGTTTGCCATCATCTATTTCCTCCGCTGATGCAAATTTGCCAAATGTAGAATCGCTTACAACCGCAAACAAAAAAATAAAATCCTCACGCTGCAAGCAGACAATGACAAGGACCGGATGTTCCGGTCCGCTTCGCGCTTGGCAAGACAAATCTGTTCAGGGAGTTGTCCCGATATCAGGGGGCGCAGTTCGACCGGTTCGTATTATGAAGCTCAGGCGCGCCAGCGCCGCGTTGCACCTGCTAGACTAGGCTAGAACGAAAAAACGGTTTTATTGAAACGGTGAAGATGAATCGACAGCGCCACGGTTCCCGAATGGGCGCGACAACTAGGTAAGCCGACGGTGCCACATTGATGAGCTATGGAAAGTAACGCGGTTCAGGCCTGCGTGCGGTGTAAAATGTGAAAAAATTTTTCGCTAGAATACACAAGCGTCGATGACGAGGCGTGAAAGCAGATTACCGACAATCCGCACGCTGCTCAATCGACTTTCAATTTCTTTCTGGCAGGCTTGGCCTTATCGGTAACTTCGTCTGGTCTTTCCGAGCTTTCTCCGGGTTTCTCGCGCTGTTCATGATCTCGCGCTTTAACCGCGTTAAGACGCTCACGGAACCAGGTTTTCTCCGGCCATCGCCAGTTTTGATCGTGCTCCATCTGTTACCCGCCGCGTTGAAAGGTTTTCGACGAATCATTCTGAGCAAGCCTCATACCAAACCATAAGCATCGAATTTCGAAAGAATATCTATCTTGTGAGATCAAGGCAGCCAAACCAAAAATGTCGAACCACGACACAGCATTGTCGGAAATGACACTAGGAAAGAAAAGGAGTCTATGTGCTCTGTAGACGTGCTTGGACGGCGGCGGTGTACTTGCAGTGCCAAGCGACCGGATTAAATGGAGCACGAGGGTGAAGCGAGGGCCAATAAACGCCAGCCGTTGCGGACCCGCGCCCACCGACATCAGGTTTTGATCAGTCGTCGCCCTTGGGCTCCCGCTCCGTTCCGTAGATTTTTTGCGCTTACGATGTCTTTTTCGTGCAAAACTGGGCTAGGGCGTACTCCACGTCCTTGAGATAGCCGGCAATCGGCTTGAGCGGCATGCCGACGGCCGCCAGATAATCACCTTCCATCGCAGCGATAAGATTACGTCCCTGGCCCTGAATGGAATAGGCTCCGGCCTTGTCCAGCGATTCGCCGGTGGCCACATAACTCTCGATTTCATCCGCCGACAATTCGCGCATCTTTAAGACAACGGTTTCGATTCTTCTTAGCCCCGGCCCGCCCATGCGGTCGATGATTGCCACACTGGTATAAATCTTGTGCGTTTTGCCGGATAGCAATCGTAGAATGCGCCGGGCGTCGGCCGCGTCGAGCG
>JAICHC010000430.1 GCA_025922795.1 Candidatus Binatia bacterium
CCGCGCTCGAGGGCTCGGCGTGCGTTCTCTTCGAATAAAAGCTGTTTTGCTGCCATTGTGATAACTCCTTAGTTTATGATCGCGTAGATCTGGTCTTCATCCAAGATCGTGTATTCGGATCCGTCGATCTGGACCTCGTTGCCGCCGTACTTGCTGAAGAGGACCTTGTCTCCAACCTTGACGTTCATCTCGGATCGCTTGCCGTCATCGAGGATGCGGCCGTTTCCGACGGCGACGATCTTGCCCGTCTGCGGCTTTTTCTTTGCGGTGTCCGGCAGGTATAGCCCACCGGGGGATTTGTCCTCTTGCTCGAGGACCTCGACGACAACCTTGTCGCCAAGCGGTTTCAGTTTCATTCTATTCATTAGCCTCCTGATATCGAGAGTGCTGGCACTCTCGGTGCTTGAGTGCTAATTATGAGGTGAGCGGGTACCGTTTGTCAACCGCGATCCGACAAGGGTGGGCGTGCTCGGCCCAGACGCTGCGGGTGCCGCTTCTTACTAGGGCGCGCCTCTTGGGGTAGAAACTGGGTTAGGAACCCATGAAGTACTCCGTAGCGTTTTTTGTTGCCTTAATGCCGCTGGCTGCCTCAGCACAGATCGGGCCCTTAGACTCCAACCCGATTACGGGGGCGTCTCGCCCAACCCTGAGCCCGGATGGGCAGCGACTCGCCTTCCGGTACCGTGGAGACATCTGGATGGTGTCTACAAAGGGCGGTACGGCGACTCGCATCACCGATCACGTCGAAATGGACGACGCTCCCGTCTGGAGCCCGGACGGCAAGTGGATCGCATTTACGAGCGACCGCAACGGCAACAACGACGTTTTTGCGATTCCGGCGGATGGCGGCGAGACCCGGCAGATAACATACAGCGCCGGATCGGACGTGGCTACCGATTGGCACGGCGACAAAATTTTAATCACATCTCGTCGCGACACCCCGTGGAACGGGATATTTACCGTCGATGCAAGGACGCTGCAATTCGACAAGATTTACGAGGACTACCGCGGCGTCTCGAATGCGAAGTTTTCTCCGAACGGCAAAATGATCGTCGCCGAGAAGTCCGGTTTTCCGTGGTTCCGCCCGAGGTATTTCGGATCCGGAGCGGCGGAGTTAATTGTTATCGACGCTACGGCAAAGTCGGCACGATCTCTGGTGGCCGACGACAAGCAGCACCTGTGGCCATTTTTCAATGCAGCCGGCGATCATGTTTATGCGGTTTCTTACGGCGAAGTAACGCCGAGCAGCCGCAACCTGAACGAGGAGCCAAAGAAATTTACCGATAACGCCAATCGAACTCCAAACCTGTGGAAATACGATCTACGCGGTCGTGGCACAAGAGTAACGGCGTCGGTCGGGTCACCGCTGTTGTTTCCGAGCGCGGGCGGTGATGCCATCGCTTACGAGCGCATGGGCAAGATTTATATCCTGGAAAACAATCAGGAGCGCGAAGTGCCGATCATCGCCTACAGCGACTCGAAAGTCACCGACGTAGAACGCCGCGTGCTTACCGGGGGAGCAACCGACGCACGGATTTCACCGGACGCCAAGACCTTCGCAATCGTTGTGGAAAATGAGTTGTGGACGGTTCCGATCGAAAAAGGCGAAGGCCGGAATAAGGACGACGCGGAAAGGTTAACCACCTGGGAGGGACTCGACGTTGAGCCGGTTTGGTCGAACGACGGAAAGTCGATTTATTTCATCAGCGACCGCGAGGGCAGCCAGCGGCTGTTTTCGATCGAAGTCGCCACAAAGGAAACGAAACAGATTTGGAATTACGCCGAGGATATTCAAAATACGATTCTCTCACCCGACGGGAAACGGCTGGCTTTTTGGGTAACCGGGGAGAACGGCGGGTTATATACGTGGGACACCGCCGGGACAGCTCCTCCAAGGATGACCCTATCGCAACCTGGAACGCACTTCTTTACGCTGAGCGCTGGCGAGTTTGCGTGGTCGCCTGACAGCAAATGGTTTGCAGTTACCCGTCGGCAGCCAGGTGGCACATGGAACGTTTGGATTGTGCCGTCTGCGGGTGGTGAGGCGGTCAATGTAACTCAACGCAATGTCAACCACGCGGCGCCCGGTTGGTCCGCTGATGGCAAGTACCTCTATTTTTGGAGCAGCCGATCCGGCGGGGGACTGTATATTCTGCCGTTGCAACCCGACGTCGAAGATCCCGAGGAGCAGAAACTCGAATACAAAAAGCCGGAAAAAGACAAGCCGGTTGTGGTCGATATCGACTTCACGGGTATTCAAGATCGCCCGCGCCGGTTATTCGATCAGGCTGCGCGAAATATCGAGTCCGATCCCGAGACCGGAAAGATTTATTACACTGTCGGCGGCGCACTTTGGGTCGCTAACTATGACGGCGAGGGCAGAAAACAGATTGCTGACGGAATAGCGCTTTTCAAGCTCGCAAAGGATGGCAAAAAGGCGTATGTGCTGCACAACGGTAAGCCGGCCGTCATCACGCTTTCGAACAACAACCCGATATCCGACGTTGATTTTCGGGGCGAATTGGTGCGCGATCTGAACAAGGTGCGGGCAGCGGCATTCGTCGAGTTCTGGCGCACTTACAACCGCGGATTTTACGATGGCAACTTTCACGGCCGCGATTGGGCGGCTATCCGTAGGAAGTACGAGCCGATGCTCGAAGGAGTCGGCCATCGCACCGAATTCGCACTACTCTTGAACCGCGCCGTGGGTGAGTTGGAGTCGTCGCACAGCGAGGTCTCCCCTGCTCCGGGCGGGGGCGGTGGCCCATCGATGTCGCTCCCGGGCTTCAATTTCGACTATACGCACAAGGGCCCCGGCATTCGAGTTGCGGGGATGTTCGAGCGGGCTCCAGGGACCTACCAAAAAACAAAGGTCAACGCCGGCGACTACGTAATGCAAATCAACGGCAAGGACGTACGGCTGGACGAAAAGCTCTGGGACGTGCTCAATAATCAGGGCGGGCGCGATTTGACGTTCTTGGTCAACGATAAGCCTTCCAAGCAGGGTGCGAGAGAAGTCAAATATCGAGCTTTATCCAGCGGTCAGTGGAGTCAAATGCGCTACCAGCAGTGGGTCGATCGAAACCGAAAATGGGTGGAAGAAAAATCCGGAGGCAAGATCGGATATGTGCATATTGCAGGAATGGGCGGCGGAAATCGCGTGACTTTCGAAGAGGAATTCTTCGAATACAAGCAGGGTAAAGAAGCCATGATTATCGATGTCCGCTTTAACGGCGGGGGCAACATTAGCGACGGGCTCATCGATACCCTCGAGCGCAGCCCGCACGGATTCTACAAACCGCGTGATGGCTACGTCGAAACAGCTCCGAATAATCAAATATGGAACAAGCCCACCGTTGTTCTGCAGAATCAGAACAGCTTTTCGAATGCGGAAATGTTCCCGTACGCGATGCGGGAGCGTGGCTTGGCGAAAACGGTCGGCATGGCAACGCCTGGCTACGTGATTTGGACGTGGGGCGGGCGGCTCGTCGACGGCACGGGAATCAGAATGCCGATGTCGGGCGTTTACCGTATGGATGGAACTCCAATGGAAAATGTCGGCCAGAAACCGGACTACGAAGTCGATTGGAGCAACGAAGATTATATGTTAGGACGAGATCCGCAGCTCGAGAAGGCGCTCGATCTGCTAATGAAGAGGTGAAAGCGCGCCTAGGCTGCGTGCCATTCTTGAACGCAAAGCCGCTGATCGAGCTTTTTTCAGCGGAGGAGGACTTGGACGCCGAAGTCGTGTTCGCTAATCCGTCGCTGCTTGGAGATATGATTGAGGCGCGAAAGGTCGACGCAGCTATTGCGAGCAGCTTCTTTTCAATAGCCGACCCGACACTGAAAGTTGCGAGCGGCGTATCGATTTCATCGCGCGGCGTCGTGAAAAGCGTGCGCATGTTCTCTAAGGTTCCGTTCAGTGAAGTCGATTCGCTTGCGCTCGATGCGGCTTCGATGACTAGCAATCATTTATCCTTGATTATCCTCGGCGAAGTGTTCGGCGTCCAGCCCAAAACGGAAAAAAGGAAAGCGAATCTCGAAACGATGCTCGACC
>JAICHC010000431.1 GCA_025922795.1 Candidatus Binatia bacterium
AGGGGCGAGTCGTGGAAAGCGCAGGCACCAGGACTCAAATGATGCTTTCGCACCCACGCCCAAAATTAAGCACTCGGGGCGTGGATCGGGTGGTGGCCGATGACCTACAGACGCTTTGCCTGGGCTTGGAACGAGTCGTCCCTTCGTGTCCAACAAACCCGGTTGTCTAGATACTCTTGAACTCCTTAATAAGTCTGATTGCGTTGCATTTTTCTCACTGGTTCCGGGTTCCCCGCCCTGAGTCCGCGTAGGCGAACAATTAAGCCGCATCACTGCCTTGAATACCCGGTCATGGGTGTTTATCATAGGACCGGTTTGCAGCAGCTTGAGTGATAGGGGGTATTTATGGACGGCGAAGCCAATAGCAAAGAGAAAGTCGTGAGTGATCTGCGCGTGCTGGTCAACGACGCGGAGGAATTGCTCAAAGCCACGGCGAACCAAGCCGGTGAAAAAATTGCGGTGGCGCGGCAGAAAATCGAACAAAGTTTGATCGAAGGCAAGAAAGCGCTTGCCGATGCCGAGCAGACGTTTCTGAACAAATCGAAGGAATGCGCCGAAATTGCCGACGACTACGTCAGGGAAAACCCCTGGAGTGCGGTCGGCGTCGCTGCCGCACTGGGTTTGGCTTTGGGACTGCTCATTCGCGGCAAATAACGCCCACGATGAGCGACCCAGGAAGCAGCCAAAGCCGGGGCGGCGCTTCGGGCTTTTCGCACCAGTTAAGAGCCGCCCTTTCAGTTTTGAGCGCGGCTCTGCACACGCGCTTGGAACTCTTCGTCACCGAACTCGAAGAAGAGGGTGAGCGTCTCAAGCGAACTGCGATCCTGCTCCTGCTGGCGGTCTTCGGCGCCAGTTTGGGTTTCATCTTGCTCAATATCTTTCTTGTCGCCCTGTTCTGGGAGCGCGGCTGGGTCATCGCAATCGGCGTGCTGGCACTCGTCTACTTCGCCATCGCGCTGACCGCAATCCTAAAACTGCGCGATGTAGTCCTGCAGCGGGCCGGACTGTTTCCGGCGACTCTTGCGGAACTGGGCAAGGACCGTGATCACCTGAGGGCGTCGGTTCGTGAATAGACGCTTTGAGGACATTGCCCGGCGCAAGCAGGCGCTTATCGACAAAGCCGCTCGCGAGCGCGCCGACCTCGCCGCCGCTTACAATCACCTCCGTTCGCCCTTTGATTTCAGCGGAACCCTGGCCGGCATCGCCAAGACCCTCAAGGCTCGCCCCATGATCACCGTCGGGGTTTCAAGTCTTTTGGTGAGCGGATTGGCGGGAAGACTTTTCAGGGGCGTTCACCAGGTTTTTAGAGTCGGGCGCGTGGTCTTACCGCTATGGATTTGGTGGCGCAATCGCCGTAGGTCTTCTTAAATCTCTTGTTAAACGTCGGAAGCTTGATCAACTTTTATCGCCGTCATTCAGTCTTTGCCCTTGCGACTTTTCGCGGGTCGGCTGCGCCGCTCGCCTTGTCGGCTTCTTTGCGAATCGCTTGCACGACACCGAGCGATGTTTGCTCTCTTAGCGTGTGGCCGCGCAGCTTGAGCGCCGCCCCCACTGACGACGCGACACCTGACTCCACGCTCAAGCGGTCTGGCAGCCATTGGTGATGCACGCGCGGCGCTGAAACAGCCGCAGCGATCGGCATACCGAAATCGATCACATTTAGGATCGTCTGCAAGGTCGCGCTGATGATGCGTGGCCCGCCCGCCGCGCCGACGATGAGCTCCGGGCGCTTGTCTCGTAGAATAATCGTCGGCGACATGCTGCTAAGTGGCCGCTTGTTAGGTTGCAGCGAATTGGCCTCGTTACCGATAAGTCCGTAAACATTGCCCCTGTCCGGATGGATCGCAAAGTCGTCCATTTCGTTGTTTAAAACTATCCCGGTGCCGGCCGCGAGCAGTTTTGAGCCGAAGCGTGTATTGACCGATTGTGTGCAGGCGACCGCATTACCGAAACGGTCAACTACACTGAAATGAGTGGTCCCGCCTTTTTCCGCGTTAAAATGATAGTAACCGTAGAAACCCGACGGCCGCGTGTTATCCGGGGCGATCCGCCTTCGAATCCACTGAGCATAATCTTTCGCCGTCAGCTTGCGCACTGGAACGTGCACGAAGTCCGGATCGCCGAGAAACTGCGCCCGGTCAGCAAACGCGTGCTTCATCGTTTCACTGAGCAGATGAAGGTAGAAGGCGGAATTGTGCTGAAAATCGCCGAGCTTGTAGCCTTCAAGGATGTTAAGCATCTGGAGAATCGCCAGTCCGCCCGAGCTCGGCGGCGGCATGGTGATCACCGTGCGACCGCGGTAAGAGCCGGTCAGCGGCTCGCGCCAAATCGGCTGGTACTTTTTAAGATCTTCGAGCGTCATCACACCGCCTGCTTCCTCGATCGTCTTGATGATTGCCTGTCCGATCCAGCCGCCGTAGAAAGCGGCCGCCCCGTTTTGCGCCAGCGATTTGAGTGTTGCCGCCAATTCCGGCTGGCGGATCACGTCCCCTTCCTTCGGCAGCTCACCGCCGGGCAGGTAGACTCGGCCCAGATTGGTGAAACGCTTCATGTTGGCCTGTTGGCGTTCGATCGCTAACCGCAAAGCCGCATCAAGCGGAAATCCCTCGCTGGCCAGCTTGATGGCCGGCGCCGCCAAAATCGCAAACGGCATGCTGCCGAAGCGCCGGCGCGCTTCAACCAGACCGGCAACCTCGCCTGGAACTGCGACGGCTAAGGCACCGGTGAGGCTCAGTGAACCGACCGGCTTGCCGTCTCTGGTGTAAAGCTCGCGCCGCGAAGCCGCCGGCGCGGCTTCGCGGAAATCGAGCGCGTAGGCTTTGTTTTCCCCAGCTCGGTAAAGCACCATGAATCCGCCACCGCCCAAACCGGAAGAGGCTTGGTCGACCACTGAAAGCGCCAGCGCCGTGGCGATCGCCGCGTCGACGGCGTTGCCGCCGAGGCGTAGGATCTCCATGCCGGCCGCGCTCGCCAGCTCGCTGTCGGCAACGACGAGGCCGCTGTCGGATTGCAGCGTGCGCGCGTTGCCTTCGGGCGGAACAAAAGTGCAAAGAAAAACAAAACAGAGAACGATTTGGCGGCGAATCAATGATTGCATGCTCGGTATTCCTTCAAGCACTAATGGTTTGTCGAACGTTTTTCAAATCGATTTCGTGTCCTTTTGGATGAAAGCCTTTTTGCTTGCGCTCGGCAACGCCTTATTTCATAGTGACGAAAACTCAGTCCTTCGCCGATTCGCCTAAGCTCAACATGCAGACCATCCTGGGGCCATTCGAGCCTTATCTCGAAAACGCGGTCGTCGACGAAATCAGCTTCTACAAAGGAAGCCGCCCCTTTTCACCGTTGTTGGTCCTCGTTCCATCCGCCGCCTTGCGCCAGCATTTAAAATCGGTGCTGAGCCGCCGGCGGCGATTATCTCTGCTCAATGTTCATTTACTGACGTTTCACCAGCTCTCGCTTCGGCTTTTTACCGAGGCAAGCGGGAGTCTCCCAGAGTTGCATAACGAACTATTTCTTGAAGAAGTGTTGCGCCGGCTCGTGCGCGCGCGCCAACCGGGCGCTGAAGCTTTCGCCGGCATCGAAGATCGCACCGGCGGCTGCGCCGCGCTTTGGCAGACGCTCCGCGATTTGCGCGATGGCATGGTCGATCCGCAATTCGCGTTGGCAGCTACGCGCGAAGGTCCATGGGCCCGCAAAAACAGCGAACGGACGCGAGATCTCCTGCTGTTGCTCAACACGCTGCGCGATTTTTGCCGCGATCATAAAATCAACGAACCATCCGATATTGATAAATCGGCGGCTCAGCAAGCGCCGACCTCGTCTTTTCTCAAACAATTCGAGCAGATTTTTTACTATGGTTTCTACGATCTGACGCAAATTCAGGTGGACTTTTTCCACGCAATTGCGCAGAACTATCCGGCGACATTGTTTTTTCCGCTTTTGCGGACCCGCCCCCGCCATAACGCTTGGACATTTGCCGAGCGCTTCTACGAGCGGCACGTTCAAGGTTACAACATTGCGCCGACCCGGGATCTCATCGACTCCGACCAACCATC
>JAICHC010000432.1 GCA_025922795.1 Candidatus Binatia bacterium
AGCTACCCAAGATCGATAAGATTGGAACCTTTCATTGAAAAATCCGTCTAATACCACTGAATCGATGGGCTCTGACTCGATCAGTGACGCCGAATGCGTACGGCGGATACAACGGGGGGAGACAGAGACCTTCGAAATCCTGGTGCGCCGTCATGAGAAGGCGATCTTCAACCTGGTTTACCGCATGCTCGGCGATTATGATGACGCCGCCGAAACCGCTCAAGAAGTATTTTTATCCGCCTATCGCGCCATCGGCCAGTTTCGCGGCGATGCGAATTTTTCCACATGGCTCTATCGCATCGCGCTCAACCACGCGAGCACTCGGCGCAAGAGCACGAGCTCGCGGCAGCGCCGGTTGGTCCCGATCGATGATACCGAGCTTGTCGATGATGTCGAACTTGGGCCGGCCGAGACCCTGGAAAAAAAAGAAATTCGCCAACGCGTACAGCGTGCGCTGAAGGAGTTGCAGCCGGAAGACGCTATGGTCATTCTTTTGCGGGACTTGCAAGATATCGCGTATGAGGATGTAGCGCGGGTCCTCAATATTCCTGTTGGCACGGTTAAGTCCCGGCTCCATCGAGCGCGCCAGGCCCTCAAGGCGCGGCTCACGGCATATTTCCCCACCGCAAGGAAGGCCATATGAATTGTCAGGATGTGCAACCGCAGCTCTCGGAATTTCTCGAAAAGTCACTTGACGCGATCCGAACCAAAAGTATCGAAAGCCACCTGATTTCTTGCCCTGCCTGTCGCGCCGAAGCTAATAGCCTATTCGACTGCATTCGACAGGTTGCCAATCTGCCGATCGTCGAGCCGCCGGCCGGATTCGCCAGGCGGGTCATGGCGCATGTGCGGGAAATTGAAATCGAGCCGCGTGGCTGGAAAAGGTTTATCGCCGGCTTCAGAGTGGTCCTACCCATTCAAGCCGCCGCCTTGGTCATGGTCGCCGTCGTAGCAGTTTTACTCTATCAAAAGGAAACAAAGATCAGCCAACCCGACCCAGTTCAGTTGACCTCACTCCCGCCTGTATCGCCCTTATCTGCGGAAGAGAAAACAAACACCGCCCTTGATAGTGCCCCATCCCGACCCAGTACACCGAATACCCTTCGCGAAACCAGGCGTGCCCCAGTGGCTGAACAAAATCGCGCCCAAGCTCGGCAACAACAGGTCTCCGATAAACTTTCGCTGAAGGACCAGGCGGCGGCGCCGGCAGCGAGTGCCAACACGGAAAAGCCATCGGAGGGCAGGATCGCCACACCGCGGCGCCCGACTATTCAAGCTCAAGAAGTCGCCACCGGTGGAAGAACCTTTCGGCCCAGAACAGAGGTCTTCGATTTTGGCGCGGCAATCGGCGCACTGAGCCAAACGCCATTTCGCAATGAGCCGTTCGCTGTCGCGGAAAGAGCCTCTTCTCCGCTTAGCGAGCCGAGCGCGGACATCGAGTTTATCGTGCGACGGCGGCCGTTTGAGCGACGCGAGCAAAGCGAGGAGAAAGAAGAATCGAGCAGTGATGCACTGCGCAAACGGGCTGAGGCTGACGCGGTGATAGCGGCCGCCGCGGCCAGACGAGCCGTTCCGGCTCCGGCATCCCCGCCGAGCTCCATCGTCGAGATGCGATGGTTTGCCGTGCCGGCTGCTCGTTTCGAGCAGTTCCGCAAAGATCTCGCCGCCGAGGCCCATATCGATTCGGAAAGGCCGACCGGCAGCACGGACAAAGAATCCACGTCACCCTCCTCACGCGAACTACTGATCAAAGTCATCATTTTACCCTCTGAGCGGTAATCGAAATTACACTTGCGGGGCGCTCGTATTCAGCCGTTAGCCGATGAACAGGGTGTATTTCGCGCCGTTGAGGTTGGCCAGCGGCTTGGGTGACAAAAGCCTGCGATCGCGGGAGAGCACCCGCTGGGCGATCTCCCAGTTCACTGGTGGTAAGGGACTCAGTTCTCGAATCTGTTCGAGAGTAAAGTAGCCGGCGCGATCGACTTCGTGGGCGTCCGCCGTCGGTTCACCGCTGATCGGCCTTAGCACGAGGACGACGTAAATCCCGTTTCCGCTCTCGGGATCGTAGCGGCTACGTAGCCCGAGAACGGCTTCGACTTCGGCGACGACCCCGGCTTCTTCCTTGACTTCGCGGACCACCGCTTGCTCGATGGTCTCGTCGGGCTCGATAAATCCGCCTGGCAGCTGCCAATTGCCTCGCCCATGCCGCGACGCCCGGCGCACGAGCAGTAACTGACCGTCGCGAACAACCGCTCCGCCGACGCCGATGTTGTATCCGCTATTATAACGTCCGGGGATGGCCATCGACGGCGTGAACGATCGTTTGAGGATTTTTCATGGTTTTCTTCTAAGGCCGAACGGCGGGTGGAGTCAACCCTCCGCCCTATGAGCGAGATCAAAGCTCGCGTTCCGGGAAACAGAGAGGCTCAAGGCTGGTCGATAAGATCGCCGGTGACTTTCTCTCGATCAGCGCCAGTTACCTAAGGAGTTCGTTAGTTACTAGACATGCTGGGACGAAGGGGCGAGTCGTGGAAAGCGCAGGCATCAGGACTCAAAGGACGCACCCACGCCCAAAATTACGCACTCGGGGCGTGGATCGGGTAGTGGCCGATGACGCCCAGACGCTTTGCCTGGGCTTGGAAGAGTCGTCCCTTCGTGTCAACAAACCCTGTTGTCTAGTTACTTATGAACTCCTTAATAGTTACTTGCCGACGCAATCTTTGGATGCTTAAGACCGAATCGGGTCGCCTGCTCGAAAGCCTGCGCGATCTGCAGAACGCCGAGGTCGTCGCGATAACGGCCGACGATTTGAATCCCGACGGGCAAACCCTCTTCAGTGAATCCCGCGGGTACAGAGGCTGAGGGACAGAAAGTCGGTGTGATCCGATAGGCGCTCTTCATCCAATCGATGTAGGTCTCCATCTTTACTCCCTCGATCTCGGGTGGCCATGAGATCGTCGCATCGAACGGCGGCACTTGATTGACGGCGCAGAGATAGAATTCGTATTTTTCGTGGAATCGGCGCATACGCTCCATCAACTCGCCCTGGCGTGCCATGGCGTTGGCGATATCACCGGCGCTGAGACGCCCGCCCACCTCGATCTGCCAGACCGCCTCCGGTTTCATTAGCGCGCGATGTTTTTGCAACAGCGGTCCAAGCGTGTACCAGTAGTACCAGGATCTGATGGTGAGGAAGATCTCGTCGGCGCCGGTCAAATCAGGGCACATATCTTCGACGACGCAGCCGAGATCGGAAAAAGTCTTTCGCTGCGCTTCCAGCACGGCTCGAACCCGACCATCGAGCGCCAGCCCGCCCAGATCAAGACACCAGGCAACTCGCGCGTTCTTAAAATCCCGCTCCAGCGGTTTAGCGAAAACTGAAGGATCGGAAGGACAACAAGCCGGATCGCGGGGGTCAGGTCCCGCCATGGCGCTGAGCAAGAAGGCCACGTCGGCGACGGACCGCGCCATGGGCCCTTTGACGCCGAACCCCAAAAAAGGCAGCGCCACCGGCGCCGACGGAACCAATCCCACCGTCGGCCGAACGGCGACGATGTTGTTAAAGTTTGCGGGATTGCGCAGTGAACCGCCGAGATCACTGCCGCTTGCCAGCGGCAACAGACCGGCGGCGAGCGCGGCGCCGGCGCCGCCGCTCGAGCCGCCGGCGCTTTTGGTGAGGTCGTAGGGATTCAGCGTGGTTCCGTAAACGTCGTTGTATGTATGCGAGCCCATGCCGAATTCAGAGACGTTAGTTTTCCCAATGGGAATCACACCGGCATGTTTCAGCCGCTCGACCAACACGGAATCTTCGACGGGTATAAAGTCTTTAAAAATCCTCGAACCACGGGTCAGCGGGAATCCGACGGCGGGGTCCAAATCCTTGAATGCGAACGGCAGACCATACAGTCGTCCGACGTCATCGCCGCGAGCCAAGCGGCGATCGGCTTCGTCAGCCAGCGCGAGACATTTTTCGTCCTCCAGCTTTGCGACGATCGCATTGATTCTCGGGTTGACGCGTTCGATCTGTTCCAGGAACGCGCTCATCACCTC
>JAICHC010000433.1 GCA_025922795.1 Candidatus Binatia bacterium
CGGCACAGAGTTTAGGGTTGAAACTTCAATCTCTGGGGGTGCTATCGCACGGCAGAAGGTGAGTGTTTTTTTGTCTGAACCGTTTTGTGTTCACGGGAGTAAAATGACGCAGCGGTGACAGCCGTCTATCGCATCCTTGATCGAACGCTACCCGGGATTTGTTTGAGAGCCGCCTCCCGTGCTAGAAGCGCGTCAGTTCCGAGAAGTCTTCATCGAGTAACCCAACAAGGACTCCACTATGAAATACCGGTTTGTAATCTTGGCCTTTGTATTCTCGATCCCGCCTTTCTTATTAAACTCGACTATCGTTAGCTCGCGCGATACGGGAGCACAGGGCGGCTGTCTCCCCGGCACTTATCTTGTAGTCGAAGGCAGTGGCACTCAAAGCCTCTGGATACTGTCACACGACGGCGCGTTTCAGGTTACGAGCTCCGCCGAAAGGGCGTTTGGCTTCAGCCACATACAAGGTGTCTGGAAGAAAACCGGCGCTCGGGACGCGAAAGCGAGAGGCCTCGACTTCAACTTTAACGAGACTCCCGTGAACAGCGGTGTTCCACCGTCGCAGATCGCCAGACTCGATATTGTAATGAGGTTCGCTGAAAAGTGTGAAGAAATGGAAGGAAGCTTCGAGTTGCGCGTTTTCAATCCCAACGATGATCCTTTGGATTCGAACGGACCGGCTGAAGCTTTTGATACTTTCTCCGGGCGACGGGTCAGCATTGACTAGTTCTCACTAAAAACTGGATGCCACCGTTCGACCCGGTTCAATGAACAGGTTACAGTGTGGGGAAGGTGCTTCCGTTCACCGTGTGCACGTTGCGTGATAATGTTTCTACTAAAACGCTGACGATCCCGACTCCCCTCAGCCATGCTCCTAAGCATGGCTGATTATCTGTTCTCGGCAGCCGTCTGTCGATCCTTGTTGCAGTGAGGATCGGTGCGAACCAGACGCCCGACCTTCCTAATTATAGACCGACGCGCAGGTGCACCAGCGTCGAATGGATTGCCAACGAGAGAGCGATCGCCAGCGAAGTGCCAAGGAGTGAAAGAGCCAGCACGGTTTGCAGGGTCGTATCACGTTGCACTCGCTCGTCGTACTTCCAGAGAATCCCGAGAAAAACCACTGCTAAAGGAATAACCGAAAGATCGATAATGGGGTGCGCATAAATCAGAAGCCAATAGGCACCGGGATAATTCGCCGTTAGCCACTCTCTCAGTCCCTCCCGCGGCATGCCCAAAAGCCAACCACCGTATAAGATGTGAAAAAACAAAAAAGGAAGCCCGGCGAAACCCAAATACACGGCGCTCATCGCCAAGCGCGCCGTAGTCCAGTTCGGCGAAAAACCGATTAGCGTCATGACATAAATGGCGATCCCGGTTCCAATCGCCCAACCGATGGCCTGGCCGAAGGTTGTGCCGAGCACCAGGAAAAATCCGGACAGGAAGTAGAGTTCTTCCGGCACAAAGCCGCGGCCGGCTCCGAGGAGGTCCCATGCAGGTTTGCTCGCAACGACGAGAATCAGCAAAAGGATCGTTACCGCCGCCGCCGCAATCAAAACGGGACGCCAGAGGGTATCCAGCCAATTGCGATACTCGACCCGTTCAAACTGAATACGCGGAGCTTCATCTACATGATCCATGAGATCCTCCTATTTCGCGGCAAAGGGCAAAAAAACCCCTTTGCCGTCGCCCCGAAGCATGACTACCGAACTGTGGCTTGCAGAGACCAAAGCAAGATCTATTTTCCGATCGCGGTTAAAATCCGCCGCCGCCAAAGCGATAATGTCCTGATTGATGCGCAGAGGCGCCAATGTGGTAAATCCAACCTTGCCGTCGCCAAGAAAGACTGAAATCTCACCGGCGGTGCGCGCCGAGGCCGCGAGGTCGAGAACACCGTCGCCGTTGAAATCGGCTGCTACCAGGCCATGCGGATTATCGCCCATCGGAAGCGTGCCTGTCTTCCGCAGCCTGCCGGTGCCATCGCCTTGAAGCAGGATAACCGCGTCTTCACCGGCGCAGGCAACGGCCAGATCTTGATGACCATCGCCGTTCCAATCACCGGCGGCAACGTAATGCGGAAAGCGTCCGATCTGAGTCTCTCCAGCAGTACGATATGTGCCGTCGCCGTTTCCCAGCAAAACAGAGAGCCGGTGTCTGGCAAATGTACCGACTACGAGATCAGGAATCCCATCTTTATTTAATTCAACCTGGGTTACGATATGCGGCGCCCGGCCTACTTCGTAGCTTGCCGAAGCTTTGAAACTTCCGCCGAGATTTTCCAGGATGGCAAGCCGTGACTCTTTCGGCTGCGTGACCGCAAGATCCGCACGCCCGTCGTGATTCGTATCGACTGCGACTGCAGAAGCTGGGCCGGGGATATGGGCGATGTCCCCGGCCTTGGAGAATTTTCCCTTTCCGTCCCCAAGATAGAGACTCAGGTCCCCGCCGCCGGTGTTTGCCGTGACGAGATCGAGCTTCCCGTCGCCGTTAAAGTCCGCGGTCTCAACCCAGCTCGGCCCTATGCCGGTGGGGTAGGTATGGTTGGACACAAAACCGCCCTTGCCGTCGCCTAGGAGAACTACGACTTTGCGCTCGGCAGCTGCCGGAATAGCAATGTCCGGAATGCCATCCGCATTAAAATCGCCAACGCTGATCGCGTGTGGGACACGCCCGATCGTTTCATTTTGAGAAAAGGTTTGTTGAAGCCCGCTTAAAGGCAGGGGCGCGATGCTGAAAATTGCTGCGACGAGAAATTTAACGATCTTTGGCACTTGGATGGAACACCGGGAGCTCATTCATTTGCCCAAGGTCCGCATATAAGCAACGATGTCCCGGACTTCGATATCGTTCAGCTGAAAACCGAATGGTGGCATGAGGCGTGTCTTACCGACAGCTTCACCGCCACCCTTGACGATATCGAACAGGTACTGATCCGTTCTTTGGGGAACGACTTTGCTTAAATCGGGAATGGGAATCGGCGGTTTTTCTACTCGCTTCGACCAGTCCCAACCCCGGCCAAGAGAGCCGTGGCAAAGTACGCACTTCTCGACATAAAGATCTTCGCCTCGCTTCGGATCGCCTTCTGTCTGGGCTGTTAAAGCGGCCGGTCCCATGAGAACAAGCGCCACAAGCCACAGCCGCACCTCAGCCCCCAAGACCCGGGGGAGGGAATGGGATCGGCCAGGTTGACGGCGTAAAAGAGAGCGGCGCTTTGATATCGCCGCCCCAGACAATCACGAATCGCAGGATGAGACCGCCGGCCAGAACCGAGGCGAATTTAACCGCCGCCACGCCGTTGGCGATTGTCTGTCCGGCAAATTCGGCAACAAATTCTATCAGCGTCAGCACCACGGGAATCACTAATGCGAGCCCGACGACTCCGAACCAGAACCATGCCGAGAGATCTCGACCGCGGGGGAGAGCGTGGAAAACCCGAGGCGTCGCAGCCACACTCACTGCGCCGCTCAACGCGGCTTCGGCGGTGCCGCCTAAAAGCGCCGATGGATAGGCAGGGCCGCCAGTGAGATAGCGGTAGGCAAGACGGCCGCCGCTTGGAGTGAAGAACTCTCCGCCGGTTTGGATGTTGAGCGGCAGGCTAATACCGCCCGGCCTGAAATTCTGAATGGAGATGCTCTCTCTTGGTCCGAGATTACCAGCAATCTGCTGCGCCTGGTTATGGGACGGCCCAAGGTAGACGTTGTAGGTCACACCGGGCTTGCGCGGCGTCACGATTATCAGTTGGCTGTTTGGCTCGGTGATCTCAATCGAGGTGTCGGCTGACATGCCTTCTTCGACGCCGGTCGCTTCGCCGACCCAAGTGAGGACCGCGACATAATTGCTCGGTGCGAGGGAGCCGCCTGACTCAACCCTGTACTGAAATCTCTCGGTGGTGGGCGCGCTCGCATGCCCCTTGAGCAATCCTTGACTGCCGAGATCGCGCATGAAGCGGTAGAGCTCCCAACCCTCAAACACCACTAAGAGCACCAGTACCACCCCGAGCCATCGGACAAAAGGTCGCGCTTCGAGGTCA
>JAICHC010000434.1 GCA_025922795.1 Candidatus Binatia bacterium
CCTACCCGGCGGCGGCCAACTCGAAGTGCGTATGGAAATCTCGCCGGACCATCCCGACCCGGATATCCGCAGCGTCGCTCGTCGCGTTAAATTCTTTAACCTCGAAAGTTGGCATAGTGAATGGACGGAGGCTGCAAAAAAAAACCAACAGCTCGCGGCCGGTTTCGAGGATGAAAAGCGTTATCAAACCGCCCATGAATTCTACCTGCGGGCTGCCGACTTCTATCGCCGCGCGGTCGTCTACATGCCCGACAACGACGCGCGAATGCTGCCGACGTTCAAGAAGCTGGAGGACAATTTTGCCAAAGCATGGAACGTGGTCAAGCCGCCGTTCGAGCGCGTCGAAATCCCCTACGAGGGGCACCAGCTGCCGGCGCTGTTCTGGCCCGGGCGGGGCAAAGTAGGAACTAAGCTTCCCTGTATTTTCAATTACGGCGGCGCCGACGGGATTTTGTTGCGCGGAGAAGACGGCGGTGCCGGGCAGTACGTTCGCCGCGGCATGTCTTTCATTGATGTCGACGGGCCAGGCCACGGCGGCACGCTGCGCTATCACAAACTCTATGCGCCGCCCGACTCGGAGCGGTTTGCCAAGGCCGTCGTCGACTATCTCGTCACCCGTCCCGACGTTGATCCGGAGCGCATCGGCCTGCACGGTTCAAGCATGGGCGGTTACTCCGGGCCGCGTTGCGCGACCGCGGAAAAGCGCATCAAGGCGGTGGCTGTGTGGAGCGGCGCATACAACCTGGTCGACGATATTTTCGATTATTACCCGCCGATCCAGGACCGCCTGCGCTGGTTGATGGGTGCCAAAAATCTAAAAGAGGCGAGAGAAAAGATAAAGGAGTTTACGCTCATCGGCCGAGCGAATAAGATTGAATGTCCGCTCTTGGTCGGTTACAGCATCGACGACCGGG
This sequence comes from Candidatus Binatia bacterium, assembly GCA_025922795.1. Next base: position 915 of record JAICHC010000434.1, read on the forward strand.
TGATGGACCCACGCGGCGCACTGAATCTCTATCAAAACGCCGTGAACTCCCCCGATCGTTCGATGCTCGACGGCGTCGGTCATGGCCAAAAACGCTTCGATCGTCGAACCTACATTGCCGACTGGTTTATGAAACAGCTCTGCGCCAGCTGAGATGTCAATCAACAGGGCAGTAGAGCCATGGACAATTCCTGCCGGCTCCCCTTCCTGTGGATGTATTCCGCCAAGAGACACGCGTAAAAGGATGATTCAAGCTAGCGCTCCGCGTTTAACCGGCTCATCGCCGCATTGACGCTGGAGCGCAGGCGTTCAAGCGCGCGCGACAGCTCGCCGAACTCGCTCGGGTCTTCAACATCCAGCGACGGCGCATTAAGATCACCCGTGCTGATCGATCTGGCTGTTTTGACCAGCTTGAGAATTGGCCGGTTGATCTTCCAAGCCAAAACGATCGCCAAAAGAACCCCGACACCCACAACCAACAAGATCAGTTGAACGAGAGGCGTGACCGCCCGAGAAATTTCCTCATTGACTTCATCGCGCCAAATACCCAGCCGCACGGAGCCGACTTTCCCGTCTGATGCAGCCACCGCCACTTCGTGCACCGCACGTTCCCCCAACTGCAATTCGCGCGGTTTATCCGCCGTCAAACGCTCCTGCAGAGATTCACGCCTAACCTCTTCGGGGAGCACGGCGAAGCTATGTGCCAACACCTTACCGCCGCTATTCTCAACCAAAACATACGCGACGCCCCCCTGGCCCGCGTAGTTGCCCAGGAACGCGCGGAGCCCAGAGATATCTTTCTTGAAAAGAAAAGCAGGTACGGTGTCGCGTATATTGACCGCCGTGACTCTCGCTCTGTCAAGGACGTGGCGTTCGAGCAAAGAAGTCAATGTGAAATAAACAGTTGCGATCGTCAGCAATCCGAAACTCGCAATGATCGCCGAAAACGCAATAATCATCCTGCCGGTCAGACCATGTCCGTAGAAGATGGCGGATACTAAGCCACGGTAAAAATCCAGTGCCGCCCGCCCGGGTCGCGCGTGCCCGCCGGAATGTTTCGGTTTAGCATCATCGTCACCCCTGGGCAGGATCGATTGAAACGGTTGCAGCACGGCGTCGGACTCATTTTCCGCCTTCCGAGCCGGCACAAAGCTATCGCTTGATCGCGCGGGTCTCCGTGGCCGTTCGTCCCGATAGGCGCGTATCACGAAAATGATCACGCGCAGCAGTAAGAGCAGCCCGCAAGCGCCGATCGAGGCATAAAAGAACGCTTCCATATTGCAAGCTCGTCGAGCTAGACTGCTAACGATTCTTCACAAGGCCAGGCGGCAGTAAAACCCGTGAGTCACACCAACCGGATCCGGGTATTTTGTTATCGAAACTGCCATAACCAGCCAAGTCACGATCCATAGTCGCCATAAATGCCGAACATTTCAACTCAAAAATTGCGGCTGGCACAGCCGATAGAGGGAGACGACAATAAAAGGGCCGAATGACCTGACGGTCGTGTCAGTATGAATCCGGCAAAAGCGGCGCGAGCAGGTTGGAGTCTTTACACGACGCCAGGTTCACCACATTGAAAATTCCCTGCGTTCTATCGTATGCAGGAATTGACCACGGACGTGATTTCGATCGGGGCGCTTACCCGATGTTGGAGTGATTTGTCGCTTGCGGCGCCTCCTTGGATCGAATAAGCACCGCAAACAGACTCGAGCGCAAGCGAGCGAACGAACGCGCGAGATCACCAACCTCGTCGGACTTCTCTTTGATGGTCAGATCGAGAGCGAGCTCGCCTTGGCTGATCCGCTTTGCATAAACGGCCAATTCGCTAAAAGGAAGCATCAAATGCCAGACCACCCATGCGAATACGGCACTCACTCCGCAGAGCAAGATGAGAATCGCTGCAACGATCGGTGTCAAGACCTGCCGAATCTCGTCGTGAATTGTGTCACTCCAAATAGCCAGATGAGCATAACCACCATTGGGTTCCCCGACGCGCGCTGCAATCTCAAAGACCGGCAGGCCGCGATATTCGATCTCGACGCCATTGACCGCCCGCACAGCGCTCTTAGGGGCTTCCCCTCCCAGAAATCTGGGTAACTCCCGCGGCATGTGCGCGATGATCTTGCCCTCGCCGTCTTCGACATAAATATACGCAACTGAGTTATTTAGAAGATGATTTTGGACGGCGCGACTCAACCCTAGGTCGCCGTGAGCCGTGCCGGAGCGGTTGGCGATTTCGCTCAGGCCGATCACGGAAAGGCGGGCGCGGTTTTTTATTTCTGTCTCTAACGTACTCGACACGCGGCTGTAGGTGATCACGCTCACTAGGGCCACGAATATAAGAGCCAAGCATCCAAAGGAAATTGTCAGCTTCGATGCAAAGCGCCATTTCCACGGCTGACTCGAGGGTGTCGATGGCACGGCCTCGGCCGCTTTCGCCGGCTGCGCGATTGAAAGGGATTTCGGCGCCAATCGGGGAAGTTCGTCTAAGTCCGGGGTTGCCTTGCTCATCGCCTTTTTTGCCCGGGCGAGGGTCAGCCATAGCAGGACTAACGCAAGCGCAATCATCGTCAGGGGAACAAGGACATCATTCAGCCAGACGTATAATGCGGGATTCAGCACGGGCCCAAATATCGCCACGACGACCGAAGCAAATTTGGACAGAAATGCCAAAACGCTCCAACGTGAATCGCTAAGATACAGGTGGTCCGCGACTAAACCTGCGAGGAAAAGGCAGATCGAGATCGGCCCAATTAGTCTTCGATTCCTCATGGCGCCGGCTTATTTTAGTCGATCCGGGATGGCCTGCAAAGCCGGCCGACATCGAACGGTTGCTATTGCGGAGTTTCGCTGGTCGAAGTTTCGCTGGTCGAAGGGTTACTAAGGAGTTCGTTAGGTTAGTTAGTAGACATACTGGGACGAAGGGGCGAGTCGTGGAAAGCGCAGGCACCAGGACTCAAAGGACGCTTTCGCACCCACGCCCAAAATTAAGCACTCGGGGCGTTGGATCGGGTGGTGGCCGATGACGCACAGACGTTTTGCCTGGGCTTGGAACGAGTCGTCCCTTCGTGTCCAACAAACTCTGTTGTCTAGATACTTATGAACTTCTTA
>JAICHC010000435.1 GCA_025922795.1 Candidatus Binatia bacterium
AAGGTGTGCCAATGAGCCTTTCCCATGACCTCAAACACGGCCTGAATGAAATCGAGTGGTACATCATCATGAAATAGATCGCTCATCGAATTGACGAATATTTTTCGTGGCTGGTTCCACCGCAAAGGCTGGTCAAGCACATCCGGTTGTAGAGTGACGGCAAAGTTGTTCCTATACCTCGCCTGCCCCATTGCATGTAGCCGCCGCGCCATCCGGTGCGCATAACAGTTTTTGCAGCCAGGACTGATCTTCGTACAGCCAGTAACCGGGTTCCAGGTCATTTCAGTCCATTCAATCGTCGTTTTTGTCCCCATGAGTAGGCCTCTCAATTTTGGTACTTCTTAAAAATATCCCGCACGATTCGCGCAGCGACCGGCTTCTGCGACGCAAAATAGAGGTAGTAGACCACCGCGCCCTTGGAATTTTTCATCGGCATCGGCTGCGGCACATATTCGAAGCCTGCGACAGTTTTGAGTCGTTCTCTAAACGCATTCGCCAATGCCTCGTTTGATGTCTTCTCCTCATATCCGAAAAGGTTACCAGTAGTTGAATAGCCCGCCTTCCGCCAGGACTCATCACCCCAATATCACGTAAGCCTATCGGCTTGGCTTGCGGACGTGGCAGTTGGGTTACGCCGCAATACATTTCGGTTGATATCCATTATCGGAAAATTTAAGAAGATCTCGATCGAACGCATCTGTCCCGCTGTCTTGGTAACTTTCCAGTCTAAGTGAAGACCGTAGGGATCTAGTAGGCACAAGCCACGGGTATACTCTTCGTACTTGACACGTGGGAAGACGTCAGACAGAAGAACTCGATTACAGTCGTCATTGTAGAAGAATGTTAAATCGGGGTTGTAGGGGCCTTGTGTATTGCTTCGAATCTGCATTTCGAGCGCGTCAATGTTCCCCTCATCGAGATCAATAAGGTGATACTCCTTGAAAGGAGGTTTGACGAGCAGTGCACTCATCGGAGACCCCCAAACAAGATCTTTCGTAGACTTTGCGACGTGAACTCCCGACCCTGAAAATCCATCGATATAGACATGTTTTAATGGAGGCCGTGTCTGTGCGGCGAGAATCCGTGAATACGCTGATGCATACTCGCGAATAATGTCCAGCTTGATCTCGGACCAGGATCCGATTTCGCTTAGATCAGATTTTTGGTTGTTCATATCTAAGAGCAATTGTCAGGAAAACCACATGTCTTCACGCTTGGAACGATTTGTATGCGTTATTAGCCTATTTCGCTACAGCCAAGCAACGACGGCCGACACGTCCTCGATATTCTTTCTCCTTTAAGTCCAATTCGTATCGCGCCTGCAGGTTGAGCCAGTAGCGCTCCGACATGCCGAGGTAATGCGCGAGGCGGTGGGCGATGTCGGCGTTGATCGGGCGCTGGCACTGGACAATCTCGTAGATGCGCCGCACCGGGACGCCGATATCCTCGGCTAGATGCCAGACGCTGATGCCGTGCGGAGCTAAGAAATCCTCTAACAATATGCGACCAGGATGTTCCGTCGAAAATGTATGGCTCATACATAGTCTCCTCAATCTAATCTTCTGGGTTCAAGACGTTCAAATTGTTCAAGTAGTTCAAGCCGTCTCGGAAGGAATCGAAGAGCTCGGATTCTTTGGACGATTTGTCGAGGTATATTTTGATCCTTTCATGCCGCTGCTTTTCAAATAATCGATCAGATTGCTGATCATGATCGATAAGCGGCGGAAGGACTTGCTGGCATCATCACAGTCTTTAGGCGTTACGTACGATTGATCCAAGGCTACATAAAGTTGGGAACGACCTTCACCGCAGGATGCTTTTGCCACATAGAGAAACTGAATGAATTCTTGATTGCCGCCGCGCTCAAAACCCTCGGCAATGTTTGACATTATCGACACTGCTGCGCGCCTGATTTGATCCCGCAGAGCGAAATCCTTCGAAAATCTCGAATCTCTCGTCAGCTGATAGATTCCGTTCGTTAACGCTCTGGCGTCTTTCCAGATTTCTAAGTCTTCAAAGTTTTTCACTTGCATAGGTTCTCCTCCTAAACGATTTGAACGTTTTGAACGGCTTGAACGATTTGAACCTTTTTATTCCAGCATCCCCTGCCAAAACCATCTCCTCCTTACTCGATCATAGTAAATCCATAGGAAATCACCGCGACGGGTTTCGACGTAGTAGTATTCGCGCTGGATCTCGCGGTTCCACCAGCCGCCGGAGAAGACGTAAGGGCCGGTAAGCTTGTCGATGCTGCCGTATTGGTGACCGAGAATCAGCCAGCCGTCTTCGTGCGAGGGGTACGGCGCGCCGGCCAGGCGTTGCGGCTTGGCGAAAACGCGGCGCACTAACATATTCGGAGTGGACAGGTTCAAGCCGTTCAAATCGTTCAACCGCTTCGCTCCGTTCAAAACGTTTTTGGGTAACTTAACTTGCGTCAACGGTTCCCAAGTAAATTTTGCTTCGGGAAGATGGCCGTCGGCGAGCTTGGCACAGACGACGGATTCTTCGCCAAACTCGGCGCGCAAGCGGGCCAGCGCGCGATTGGCGGCATCGAGATCGCGCACCGGCTTCTCAGTGAATAAACGCAGTTGCTCGCTGGTAGCGGCGCAGACGTCGGCGCGGAGCTCAATTTCAACAACCCCTCCATCAAGCCGGAGCGACTCCAGGCGCAGCCGGACCAGATCTAATATTTGCGTCGAGTCGAGAGTCGGAGCCGCCGGGCGCAGCGGCTCCTTGAGCCAGTTCCCGTGATCGATCAGCAAAGAGAGCCAGAGCGCCACCAGCGCCTGATGGCGCGCCGCCAGAGTCGACAACAGCGGATGAAGCAGTTGTTTGATAAGAAATAAGAGCCGGGTCGTGTCGCTCTCGGCATCATCGAGAATACAGTTTTGCCGAACGGGCTCTTGCGGCGCCTGCGGTGCGAACGGCGTCCAGAGATCGCCGGCCGCCATGCGATAGAGCCGGTGCGCCTCTTTGCCGAAGCGTTCGCGCAATCCGCCCGGAGGCAAGGTGAGCAAGTCGCCGACGGTTTTAATGCCGAGCTTGAAAAGCATGTCGCGAAACTCGGGCTCGATGTTTAAACGGCCGAGGAGAACTTTCTCCGCGGCGTCGCGCTCCTCGGCGCCGTCACGAAAAACCGTGATGCCCTCCTGGGCCCTGGCAACGGCGTAGCTGCCGAAGCGCGTGAAGCCGACTGCCAGGCTCACTGCAAACCCCTGGGCGGATAGATCTCGGTGAATGGCACAGGCCCATTTTTGCGGCGAAGCGTAGAGACGCTGCAGGCCGGCACCGTTGAGCCAGAAGACGCCGGGCTCGTCCGCCGAAGGCTCGACTTCGGGGGTAAAGCGCATGAGACGATGAGCCAACTCGCTGACGGCCTTCTTTGTTTCAGCCGGCGCGACTACGCCTGCGCGGAGCGCGGAAGCCAGAGAAAACGCGGCGGCGTAACGCAAGCCGGGAAGCACGCCCTGCCGGCGGGCTTTTTCGTTGACCCAGAGGATGAGCCCCTGCGGCTTGTCTTCGGCCACCACGGCCGCCGGATAGGCACTCCACTCCGGATGGCGCCGGAGCAAAAGCTGCAGTGGGAAAGCCGGCAGATCAACACAAGCCAGCCGGCCCGGTGTAAAGCTCTTCATAATTCCACGTGGGGCCGCGCCGTTTGTCTTTAAGGACGCGCAAAACGCAAGCAAAGCGGAGATCCTCGGCGCGCTTCTTTTCCGCGTGCGCGCGCAGCGAAACCAGCGAGCCTAAAGATACTGCCGCGCTGCCTTTTTTGGTGAGGCAGACCAGCGCCGTATGGTGGCGATAGGCCAGGCCGGTGAGGCGGGTTTGCAGCGGCATTGGAATATCGGCGGCGCCAAGATCGAGCACGACGATGCCAAAGCCGCCCGAGCGCAAAAGTTTTTCGCCGGCCCGCGCAATACTTCCAGTTTGACTTAAACGAATTACGATTAAAGCGCTTAAATCCAAGCCGTTTTGGGCTACATCGGGCGGGTAGAAAAATTTCTCCACCGAGGTCACC
>JAICHC010000436.1 GCA_025922795.1 Candidatus Binatia bacterium
AAAGGCAAAAAGCATCGCCCCCGATACCAATCGAACCTGGTTCGACGACGCCGAGCACAGCAGCCGTCGCGATCGCTGCGTCGACAGCGTTGCCGCCGTTCAGCAGAATCTGCACACCGGCGAGCGTCGCCAACGGCTGGCTGGACACAACCATGCCATTCCGAGCGAAGACTGAAAATTCATGCGGCATAGGTGCTTAGCAAATTGGAACCATTAATTACGGCAGAAAATGGTGGCGCCGTGTTTCCGATACTCTCCCCCTTGACCGGGGGAGAGTTAGAGTGGAGGTTTTCAGCCTTGGTTCCATGTTGATCCCATCTCAATTTTTCTCCCCCAAGGGGGAAGAGGTTGGATCAAGACAATCGCCGACAATGAGTCGGCTCGCTATCCGACGACTCGAGACCAGAGACTCGAAATTCGCAACCGCGTCTGCGCGACTACTCGGCAACCCGCATCATCGCCGTTGCCAACGCGCTACGATAAGAGCGGTCGATCGCCAGGCTGTCCTGCGCCGCCCGGATTGCGGCTTGAGCGCTCCCTTCATCGACGACGTATTTCTCGAAAATCGGCTCAAACATGTCCGAATGATCCTCGTCGGCGACCATATGGACCTTGGTGTTGATGTCCAGCGTCTCCAGAGTGCCTCCCAGATCGGCGACTTTTTTGTGGGCGAAACGCTGTGTGAACCCACCTCCCTCGACGATCGCCGGATTGTTCTTTCTTTCGGTGATATGGTTCACCATCAAACTCTCGATCCAAGGTCGCGTCGTCGCCAAGAATAGCCAAGCCCAGATCGCCGCGCGCGCGCCCGGCAAGAGCTTTTCTTCCGCCGCGGCTTCCGCCATTTGCTGATCGGTGAGATGGGCCGAGCCCATGCGTTTGTCGTAAATCAGCTCGTCCTTTTCATGTTCCCAAATCGCCCGCTTGACATCGAGGGGCGCCTTCACTGCCGCCGCGCCCCAGCAGTCGCGACGGCTCTTGATGTAGTGCGGGTAGTGGAGGTCCAGAACTGCCTGCCGGGCGGGAGTCAGCCTCACCGAAAAAAACTGCTTGTATTCCGGCGTGTCAAAATGATGATTGACGATAGCATTCATTTCTTCTCGAACTTTTGGCCATAAGCTCATGATTACCTCCGCGATACTATGCTTGTCCTGCACCCATCGGGGCGATCGAATATAGTCGCGAACGAACTCGCCAGACATTCTCACCGTTGTTTCTCGGGCATGGCTTTGCCTCTTTAATGCGCCACTTTCTTGGCAAGCTTTTCCATCTCAGCTGCGATGCCACCACGGAAAATTTTATGCAGTTCCATCGATTCCTTGGCAGCCTGACAGACCAGGGCTTCCTTCTCCCCAACGGCGAACCGTTCGAGATCCTCAAGAAACATATCGCTATGCTCTTCATCCGCCTGGCTGTGCACTTTGAAGTTCGGCATCTGCTCCCAGCCGAAGCCGAGATCGTCCATCCATCGCTTGGCCATCCGGCTAGAGAGCCCGCCGCCGATGTCCGAATGCAAGCGGTCGTCGTTCGCCCACTCGGTGACGGACAGCGAGACCAGCCCCTCGAGCCAGCTCTTTTCCCGGGTCATCCAGCCCCACGCATACAGGGTGGCCATGGTCGTCGGCAAAGGCTCGACCTCGAGGGTTTCCTTGACCGACAGCCCCAGAGCCTTGCCTTGGCGGACGATCAAATCCAAATGACCATGCTCCGTGTATTCGTCCTTGATCACCTCGCCGTATTCATGTTTGAGAATTTTTTGCTTGACCTCCAGGTGCGGGCAATTGGCGGAGACATGTGCCCAGCAGTCGCGCCGATGGCGAATAAACAGTCCGAGCTGCGTGGTTAGCGCGCGAGCGCCGGACTTGGTGATCTTCACGCTGAAGTAATGCTCGATCTCGGGCGATCGCATCGCGCTGCGCACTATATCGCCTAACACCCGCCGCCACTCCGCTCGATTCATACCCGTCTCCCTCGCCTATCTGCGCCTGTACTTCACCATATTAGCGAGCAGCGTCAATTTTCTCCCCGGATTTTCGTACTCAATTTCTAGCAGCGTCCTTGAAACAGCTAGTTTAGAGGCTGCTCAAAACGATCTCAGAGGCAAGGCGCGCGAAAAATCGGCGAGCGGAGGCGTACTTAGGTAGTACGTTGACGCGACACGATTGCAGCCTATGAGTCGTTTTCAGCAGCCTCTTAGATCGGCCAGCCGTGCTCGGAGACATCGACCCGGTTACCTTCAACGTCTTTGATCCAGCTCTCCGCAATCGCGCCGTAGGTGTTGTCTTCCGCCTTGGTGTCAGCAATCTGCTCGATTTCTTTGACGCTCTCGACCTTGAAACCGAAGTGGTGGATCCCCCAGGGATATTTTTCGGTGTGAATGAGAGCGAGATCGACGTGACCATCGGATAAATAGATCGTTCCCCCTGGGCGCCGATGTTTTTCTTCCATACCGAATACTCTTTTGTAGTACTCCGCGGTCTGGTCGAGATTCTCGACGTTGATCGCGATGTGCCTGATTCTCGGCTTTTCCATGGTTCCTCCTTAGCTTTTGTGCCTTGATCGGGAAGGATAAAGATAAAATGCCGATTGTTTCAACATTACACAGTCTCCTATCCTGACCTTCCCCCGGCGAGGGAGAAAGAACAAGACGCTTCGAGCAAGAGCCGTAACATCTGATCAGCCTGCCTTTTATCTTCTTAATTCAACGGTATCTTTTCCATCGCGCGCGCGACGCCGTCACGATAAATCGCAAAGAGATCGAGAGACTCTTTTACGGCATCCAGCGCCATCCGCTCTTTTTCTCCTGTCGCATACTCTTCCAAAAACGGCAGAAACATGTCGCTATGTTCTTCGTCCGCCTGAGAGTGGGCGACGAAGTTCGGCATGTCGCGCCACGCTATGCCCATATCCGCCGTCCAGCGTTTGCCCATCCGTGAGGAGTGGCCGCCGCCGATGTCATTGAGCAACCGGTCGTCGTTGGTCCACTCCGTCACCGTCAGGGCTGACAGTCCTTCGATCCAGCTCTTGGCATGCGTCAACCAGGCCCAGGCGTACAGGGTCGCCATCGTGGTCGCGATCGGTTTGGTGTCGAGAACTTCCTGCGGCGTCAGGCCGAGCTTTTCGGCTTGCCGAATGATCAGGTGGAGGTGGCCATAGTCCGAAAATTGATCTTTGATCACTTCGCCGTATTCGTGCTGCAGAATCGCTTGCTTGACTCCCATGACCGGGCAATTCGCCGAAACCAGCGCCCAACAATCGCGCCGATGGCGAATGTAAAGCCCCAACTGCGTGATCATCAATTGCGCCCGCGGCGTGTTCATCTTGACGGAGAAGTAATGCTCCAACTCGGGCGAACGCATATGCTCGCGCACCCTATCGCCGATCATTCTGCGCCATTCCGCTACTTGCATCGATCTCCTCGCTTTTTTCTCCGTTTGATTCTTATACGCCAATACGACGAAACGTTTCCACTACATCGCGGCTTCGACCAACTCCCCCGCAGGAACTCGGTGACCAGCGGCCAGACGAGATCGGCAAGATAGGGCTGATAGCCGTCGGACTCCGTCGAAGCGAAGCCGTGATTACCGAAGTGGAAACGGTGCCATTCCAGCGGCTGCCCATTGGCGTGAAAACTTTCCATCACCTGCTGCTGGATCGGAAACGTGCTGGTTCGATCCTGACCGCCAAAGAGCACCATCGAAGGGCATCTGATCTCGCGCGCGGCGTCGTTGGGGTGCCGCGGTCGTACCTTCGTCGGCTGCTCCTCGCGCACCGATGGATAATACGCAATGAAGGCGCGTACTGCCGGAGTTGCTGCGACGAAATGAATGCCCAACCGCCCGCCCATGCAGTAGCCGACCACACCGATGCGAGTGCCATCGACATCATAGCGCGAAAGACAATAGCGCCAACCGCGATCGATGATGCGAACAAAATCCGGGTCGGGAGTGTTATTTTGAATCTCGGTCCCCGTGTCGATATGTTGTTCCGCCGGGTAACCAAGCATGTGATAAAGATTCG
>JAICHC010000437.1 GCA_025922795.1 Candidatus Binatia bacterium
AAACGTCAACGACGGCTAAAAAGAATGGCGCACTCGGCGCATCGCGCGCTTCTTGGCGGCGATCGCCTTTTTCTTTTTCTTGACGCTCGGCTTCTCGTAATGTTCTCGCTTACGAAGTTCAGCAAGGATACCGGCCTTCTCACAAAGCTTTTTGAAACGGCGGATGGCACTCTCAATGGATTCGTTTTCTCGAACTCTCACTCCGGTCATAGACTCAATCACCCCCGATCCCTGCGGACCGCGCTAATCCGCCGTTGATTCTAGCGCATTTGCCTTCCAAGTCAAGCAATTCACTTGAAAAATGAACACTTTGGAGACAGTGCTGGCAAAATTTGCGCGCGATCGCAGTTATCTCAACTCGAGCTTGGAAATTCGTTCGGGGAAGTCTGAGACCAAGCCCTGCACGCCCATAGAAATAAACTCTTGCATGTCGCGAAGCTCGTTGACCGTCCAGACATAAACCTCCAATCCTTGCTCCCACGCCTGCGCGCAAAAATCTCTCGTCGCCAGACTTCTTTCTACGTTAATCACCTTGGCGCACAACTGGCTTGCCGCCGCCAGCGGATCTTGTTTGACCGAGGAGTCGAAAATAAGCCCGAGCGTAGCATCGGGCGCAAGCTCGCGAACCCGGCCCAAACGCTGGTAATCGAACGACGCCACAATCGTCCGCTCCAGATAATCGTAATGGCTCAAGATGAATAAAATCTTGAGCTCGATGCCGGGCAAGGATCCGGGGAAGGATTTGATCTCCAGGCAGAGATCGGCGCGGCCGGCCAAGACTTCCAAGGCTTCTTCGAGGGTGAGAATACGCTCGCCTTTAAAAGAGGCTTTGCGCCAGCGGCCAATGTCGAGTTTTTTGAGCTCAGCGAGCGTCTTGCCGTGGATCGCGCCGCGCGCACCGGCGGTGCGTCGCAGATTTTCATCATGAAACACCACGACGTGGCCGTCACGGCTCAGTTGACAATCCATTTCGATCATATCAGCGTGCGCTTCGATCGCTTTGGTGAAAGCCAGGCGGGTATTCTCCGGATATCGGCCAGAGGCGCCCCGATGCGCTATTTTCTTTAAGCCCGCCATGGTTCGGATGCGAATCCATACAGCGGATGCACCGCGGCTTGCAAGCCGCGCCGCGTCAAGTCACGGGCGCGCGCAGGTACATTAAAAATTCCTTGTTGCCCTTGGGTCCGAGCAGCGGCGATTCGATGACGCCGACGACATGGTAGCCCTGTTCGATCGCCGCAGTCGTCATCGCCGCGATCACGCGCTCATGCTCTTGGGAAGAACGCACCACGCCGCCCCTGCCAACTTTACCTTTACCGACTTCGAACTGGGGTTTAATCAGCGCGATCACTTCGTGGCGCGGGCTGAGGAGCAGTTTGAGTCGAGGCAGAACCAGTTTGAGCGAGATAAAAGAGACATCGATGCTGGCAAGCTCGGCGCGACCGGGCAAAGCAGCGGGCTCGAGATAACGAATGTTGGTCTTTTCAAGAACAGTGACGCGCGGATCTTTGCGCAGTTTCCAATCGAGCTGGCCATAGCCGACGTCGACTGCGATCACGCGTGCCGCGCCGTGCGCGAGAAGACAATCGGTAAAACCGCCGGTGGAGGCGCCGACGTCGAGCGCGGTCTTGCCGTTGACGTCGACGGCGAATTCGCTCAGTGCCTTTTCCAGCTTGAAGCCGCCGCGACTGACGTAGCGGGAGCGGGCCTTCAACCGGATCGCCGCCCGCGCATCGATGGCGCTGCCGGCCTTGGTCACCGCTTGATCGTTGACCAGCACGTCGCCGGCCAGAATCCTGCGCCGTCCCTCTTCGCGGCTGTCGACCAGTCCGCGCTCGAGCAGCAAGAGATCTAGGCGCTGCCTCTTTCCCATCCCTCCCTGCTTCGCTTCTTCCCGCGGCGGACCATTTGCAGGGCCGCCTGGGCGATCGCATCCTTGTCGAAACCACAGAGTTTTCTGAGCTCATCCTGGGTGCCGTGAGGAATGAAGCGATCCGGCACGCCGAGCCGCCGGATTTCGATGCCGTTGATGCCGTCATCGGCGAGGAACTCGAGCACCGCGCTGCCAAAGCCGCCGGTGGTCACATGGTCTTCGACCGTGATCAAGCGCGGCGCGTGAGTCAACAAAGATCGCAACGCTTCCTTATCCAGCGGCTTGATGAAGCGCGCGTTCAAAACCGCGGCGTTAATACCGAGCGGCGCGAGATCCTGGGCGGCTTTCAGCGCCGGCAAGACCGCGTGGCCGACCGCCGCGATCACGATATCGCTACCTTCACGCAGCAACTCGGCCTTGCCAATTTCCAAGCGGCCGGGCTCGGCGTCCAATGCCACGCCCCAACCCTCGCCGCGCGGGTAGCGCAAAGCGATCGGACCGCAATGACTCACGGCGGCAGCCAGCATGTGCTGCAATTCGTTTTCGTCCTTGGGCGCCATGACCACGATATTCGGCATCGAGCGCAGATAAGCAAAATCGAATACGCCGTGGTGGGTCGGCCCGTCGGCGCCAACCAGCCCGCCGCGGTCGAGGGCAAAGACCACATGCAAATTTTGCAAACAGACATCGTGGAGAATCTCGTCGTAGCCGCGCTGTAGGAAGGTTGAATAAATCGCCACCACCGGAATGTATCCTTCGGTCGCCATGCCAGCGGCAAAGGTGACGGCGTGCTGCTCGGCGATGCCGACGTCGTAGGTGCGTTCGGGAAGTTCCCGTGCGAGCTTATCGATGCCGGTGCCGCTGCCCATGGCGGCGGTGATGCCGACCACCTTGGGGTTGTGCTTGGCGATGCGCACCAGCGATCGTCCGAATACTTCGGTATAAGTCGGGATCGGCCCCTTTTCTTTTTTCGCCTTGCCGGTGAGCACGTGGAACGGCGTCACGGCGTGGAACTTGATCGGATCGGCCTCCGCCGGGGAGTAGCCTTTGCCCTTTTTGGTCAGCACGTGGACGAGCGTGGGACCATCGACCTTTTTGACGTTTTCCAGAGTGGTGATCATTTCGCTGATGTTGTGACCGTTGATCGGACCGACGTATTGAAATCCCAGGCTCTCGAAGAGAAACCCCGGCGTCACCAGACTTAAAAACGAGTCACGCATCTTGCGCGCCACGTGTTTAAGATTCTCGCCGCTCGGCAGGCTCTTCAACAAACTGGACAAATTTTTCTGCAAGCGCACGCCCAGGTCGGTGGTGAACTGCTTGCTAAGGAAAGACGAGACGGCGCCCACCCGCGGATCGATAAAATGCTCGTTGTCGTTGAGCACGACGATCAGATCGCGATCGAGATGGCCGGCGGAATTCAAGCCTTCGTAGGTCAACCCGGCACTCAAGCCGCCGTCGCTGATCACCGCGACCACTTTTCGGGCCGCGCCGTCGAGGTATTTCGCTTCGACCATGCCGAGAGCCGCCGAGATCGATGTTCCTGCATGACCGGCGCCGAAAACATCGTATTCACTCTCTTCGCGGCTCAAGAAGCCACTCAAGCCGCCGAACTGGCGGATCGTCGCTAGACGATCGCGCCGGCCGCAAAGCAATTTATGCGCGTAGGCTTGATGGCCGGTGTCCCAGACAATGCGGTCCTCGGGAGTGTCAAAGACATAATGCAGCGCCAGAGTCAGCTCCACTGCGCCTAGTGTCGAAGCGAAATGGCCGCCCACCTCGGAGACGACGGAAATGACTTCTTCTCTGATTTCCGCTGCGAGCTGGTTTAACTGGTCGACTGAGAAGCGCCGGATATCGCGCGGATATTCAACACCCTCCAATAACCTGGTCATTTATGATGGATCTCCTTCGCTGCTACTATAGTTCAAAGTGAAACTCCTGTGAAAAAGTTTCGATGGTAGGGGTTTCTATTTTGAGCATGAATCCGCACAAACGATGCGCTGAGAACGTCGAAGCAACCCCAAGTAGGTAATGTAAGCGACCACAAGCTGGTCATCCCGAGCGATTGCGCGGAATTTATTAAGGAGTTCATAAGTATCTAGACAACAGGGTATGTTGGACACGAAGGGACGACTCGTTCC
>JAICHC010000438.1 GCA_025922795.1 Candidatus Binatia bacterium
CGATAACGCCCAGGAACAGGACGCGGTGCCGGTGAACTTGTTGATTGCCAAACAACGTAACGGTCCCACCGGGGATGTGCACCTGACCTTCTTGAAGTCATACACGCGGTTTGAGAGTGCGGC
This sequence comes from Candidatus Binatia bacterium, assembly GCA_025922795.1. The sequence goes on from JAICHC010000438.1 coordinate 124, forward strand.
CAAAATCAGCGGTGACGATGTGCCGGCGGACGTTTAGTCCGCCGCTGCTTTTGCTCTTGTTCGGTTGGTTCGCCCCCGCCGCGTGCGCCCAACTCATCACCAAAGTCACTATCACCAACATCGGCCCGCAGGTCGTGAGCGAGTCGATGGTGCGCGCCAACATCCGCGTTAAGGAAGGCGACACCTACAGCATCGCCGCCATCAACACTGACATTCACAACCTCTACAAAACCGGCTATTTCCTCAACATCCGCCACACCGAGCAACGGACCGCTGAAGGCATCCACATCACATACATCCTTTTGGCTCGGCCAAAAGTCACCGACATCACCTTTACGGGGAACAAGAAATACAGCACGCGTCGCCTGAGCAAAAAGCTTACGACCAGGGTCGGTGACCCCCTCGATCAACGCAAACTCTTCACCGACTCCGAAGAAATCAAAAAGCTCTACCAGAAATCGGGCTATCCGCAGACCGAAGTGACGGCGACTCCCCACACGGACGAACGCACTGGCCGCGCCACCGTCACCTTTGAGATCAAGGAGAGTCCGAAGATCAAAATTGAAGATGTTCAGTTCGAAGGCGCGCATGCGTTTTCTCAACGAAAGCTCCGCAAAGTTATCAAGACGCGCCGTCACTGGATGTTCTCATGGCTGACCGGCAGCGGCGTTTTGAAGAAGGACGTCATGGAAGAAGATCGCGAGCGATTGGCTGAATTCTACCGCAGCCGCGGCTACATCGATTTCGATCTCAGAGACGTGAAGTATCTCTACGACAGCCCTCGACGAATGACCGTCTATTTTCACATTTATGAAGGCCAGCAGTACAAAGTGGGCGCAATTAATCTGAAAGGCTTCACTCTATTCTCCTCCAACGACGTGATGAAGGTATTAAAAATGGGCGTCGGTTCAACCTTCACACCCAATGGCCTGCGAGAAAACATCGAAGCCGTTGAAGATCTTTACGGCGCCAAAGGTTACATCGACGTCGAATATGGGCGCAGTCTCGGCGTTCTGAAAAAACCAAACACGCAAACCGGCACTATTGATCTCACCTTCCAGGTCGAGGAGGGCGGCAAGTCATATATCGAAAAAGTCGAGATCGAAGGGAATTACAAAACCAAGGACCGCGTTATTCGTCGCGAGTTGGCAGTCTCGCCGGGTGAAGTATTCGACATGACGCGCGTCAAATTGAGCAAGCGCCGGCTCGACGGCCTGAATTATTTCGAGCGCGTGGACGCCGAGGCGGAGCCGGACCCGAATCTGCCGCCTGATCGCAAGAATCTCGTTATCACCGTCGCCGAGAAAAACACCGGGAATTTCACCGTCGGCGCCGGCTACAGTTCCGTGGATAATTTATTGGGCTTTATCGAAATCAACCAGGGTAACTTCGACCTGTTTAACCCGCCGAAGTTCATGGGTGGCGGCCAGAAGATGCGCCTGAAAGCGCAGATCGGCGCGCGGGTGCAGGATTATCAACTCACCTTCATTGAGCCGTGGTTTTTGGAGCGCAAGCTTGAGCTTAGCGTCGATCTCTATCACCGCGAACTGAGTTACGTCAGCGTCAACGGTTTATATGACGAGAGCCGCACCGGCAGCCGCCTGGGGTTGCGCCGTGCCCTTGGCAGCGATTTCCTCATCGGCGGCGTCAGCTACACGATCGAGAACGTTGGCATCTCCGACGTTGAACCAGAGGCGCCCCCTTCAATCCACCTCGAGGAAGGAGATCGCCTCGTCTCGAAGATGGGCGCTTCTTTGGCCTTCGACACGCGCGACAGCTACTTGTATCCCACGCGCGGCACACGCACCGAGTTGCGCGGGGAGCTGGCCGGAGGAATGTTCGGCGGCGAGACCGACTTTTATAAGATCGAGCTGGGCAGCGCCTGGTTTATACCGGGATTTTTCAGTGGACACGTCTTCGAAATGCGGGGACGCACCGGCTACGCAGACAACTACGGGGATTCGGATCGCGTACCGCTTTTTGACCGTTTCTTCCTCGGGGGCATCGGCTCCTTGCGCGGCTATCGCTATCGCGCGGTGGGCCCTCACGAACGGACCCTCGACAATGATGACGAACCGGTCGGCGGAACCGCCTATTGGTACGCTACTGCCGAATATCGCATCCCGATCATCAAGCAATTAAAGTTCGCACTCTTTTACGATATTGGTATGGTCTACGGAGATACCATTATGCTGAATGGGCGAACAAAAAAGAAGACGTGGGACTTCTCCGATTACAACGACAACTGGGGCGTCGGCATCCTGCTTGACCTGCCGATTGGGCCGTTGCGCCTCGATTATGGCATCCCCATTCGCGCCTCTCGCGAGAACGACAGCAGCGGCCGGTTCCAGTTCAGCGCCCAGTACGCAAACGATTTTTAGGCAACATGAAAACACTTAGAGCATTCCTGATAATTTCGATTCTGGCCGGTCTTGTGCCGTTCGCGTCCGCCCAGGGTAAAGTCGGCATCGTTGATCTGCGCAAACTCTTTGACGATTACCATAAAAGAAAAACTGCCGACGCGCGCTTGAAGGAACAGGTCGCCGACGTAGAGAAGGAGCGCAAGACGATGCTCGACCAGTACGAAAAAGCCAGGGAGGACTATAAAGCTGCGCTCGACGGCGCTAACGATCAGGCAGTCTCGGCCGATGAACGTGAGAAGCGCAAGAAGACTGCCGAATCCAAACTGCTGGACATAAAACGACTCGAAGGGGATATAAATACATTCGACCGGCAGGCCCGCAGCACCCTCGAGGAGCAGGAGAGAAAATTTCGCGACAAGATTCTCGCCGAGATCCGCGATGTCGTCACTGCGAAGGCCAAAGCAGCCGGTTACACCCTGGTCGTCGACAGCGCCGCTGAAACCATCAATCGAACTCCGGTTGTTATGTATACTAGCGGCGAAAACGATCTCACGACCGTAGTTCTTTCCGAATTGAACGCCAACGCTCCCGCCAGCACCACTGCTCCTGCTTCCGCTCCGGCGAAGACGAGCGAGAAGAAATAGCCCTTAGGTTGAAGAAGCTTGCCCGGTCTCCATCGGGAATTTCTTAAGTCCCAGAAATTGGCAAAGCGTCAGAAGAACAAACGCCGGATTGTTGGCCAGGTATCTTCGCCACAACCTTCTCGGCTCCTGACACAGCCTATAGAACCACTCCAGTCCGCTTCGTTGCAACCAGTGAGGGCACTGCCTTTTCTCTCCGCTGTGCATGTCAAACGCTGCGCCCACGCCAATCATCAACAGCGTGTTCAGCTTCGCCAAATACTCGGCCATGAAGCGCTCTTGTTTGGGCGTGCTGATCCCAACCCAAATAATATCGGGCCGTACGCTGTCGATGAGGCGGGTCAACTCAGCCTCTTCCGCCGCACTCAGCGGCCGAAAAGGCGGCTCATAGACGCCAACGATTTCCAGACCAGGAAAGCGCTTTTCGAGACCCTGCTTTAGACGCTGCGTAACTCCATTCGTTCCACCATAAAAGAAATGCCGAAAGCCGCGTTCCGCCGATATCCGGCAGATTTCGAGCATCAGATCGGGACCATAAACGCGCTCCACGAAGCGCTTACCTCGCAGCTTATTCAGCCACACCATCGGCATCCCGTCCGGAGTCACTAAAAACGCGTTGTTGTGAATGCGTTTCACGTCGGGGTCTCGCTGCGATTCCATGACGCCGTGCACTCCCGTAATACAGACGTAGCCTTTGCGCCGCTCCCGGATAGCAGCAGTGATGGCTTCAATCGCCATCGCCATATTGATCGAGGAAATCCCCACCCCAAGCACATTAACTCGCTCGACTGTCGGCACGTTGCTCACCCGCGGCATGCTACCAAACTCGGCGCGTGAAGGCGATTCTTTGAACGATTGGCGTCCGGAATACGCCGTAGCATGAA
>JAICHC010000439.1 GCA_025922795.1 Candidatus Binatia bacterium
GCAACCGAGCCCCATACCCAACCCATTCGATAGAGCGCCGAGGAACAAGGCGACGGCGATAGCATTGCTCACCGCATGGGCAACATCGGCGTGCAGAGTGAGAGCGGTCGCCGTGCGCCAGAGCTCGCCGTGAAGTATCTGCTGAGCGTCTGCACTGCCGCGCTCGAACCAAGACATCGCCGGATTCGATACGATCGTGACGCTAAAGAAGACCAGGATTAGTATGCCCGCAAGCGCACTTCCCGCGAGCGAGCTTGCAGAACATAACGGCTCAGATCTGTCTGCGAGTTTCGCTGGGTTCTCGCGCTCGTAGGCCAAAAGAGCAGCACGCGCGCTCTCGACTTCATCTTGCGGCACGGTGAGAACGACACCGTTCCGGTCCGGACGGAGGCCCGGGGACAGACCCTGAGCGAGAAGCACCAGTTCCCACTCCTCGGCGAGTTTGTAATCGTCGGTCACCCGCAGGGAAATATCCGAATCGTTGCTCATCTTGCAGTAGCGATAGCGAGGCTATTGACCAGTGTAGTAAGACGACTAAAAACCACAACGATTGGACTTAGCCCCGTTTAGGTAAAATCTTGCGGGCTTGCGCAGGTGAACGCTCTCTAAAGCATGTGCCCCCGTTAGCCACCCATGGAGCTTACGCGATTATCCGTTCGGGTATTTGGTCGGAGCGTAGTAGGGCCTAGCAGATTGCTGATGAACTCTGATTCCATCCCCTCAGTGGGATCTAAGAGAGCAAATGGGATGTAGGAGTACAGGTTTCAGTAACCTGCTAAACGGCGTCTGCAAGCCGGTATAGTAACGCCTTGGTTTCTTCGAACCCAAGGCATGCATCGGTAATACTCTGACCGTACGTTACAGCTGAATCCTGACGTCCAGCGACAAGATGGCTCTCGATCATCAACGCTCGAACGGGCGAAATTCTCAGGTTTGCCATGACCGTGTTCGCCACGTCGACCTGCCTGGACGCATCCTTCTCGCTGTTACCGTGGCTGCAGTCCACCATCAGGACCTCGGGAAGCTCGGCCGCGCGAAGCAGTCGAACCGCATTTTTTATGGAGACAGCATCGAAGTTGGGCCCGCTTTCACTACCACCGCGCAGCACGAGATGAGCATAGGGATTGCCGGTGGTTTCCAGGATAGCAGGCGCGCCTTCCTTGGTGAGAGACGGGAACAGGTGTCGGCTGCGCGCTGCCTGAATCGCGTCCACGGCCACCTGGACGTTACCGTCGGTGCGGTTCTTGATACCGACCGGCATCGACAAACCGGACGCCAGCTCTCGGTGTATTTGGCTCTCCGCCGTGCGGGCTCCGATCGCACCCCAGCTGATCAGGTCTGCATAGAATTGGCCAAAGGTCGTATCGAGAAACTCGGTCCCGGCTGGAACCCCCACCTCCAGAACATCGGCAAGCAATCGCCGAGCGAGGCGTAAGCCCTTGTTGATGTGGTAGGACTCATCTAGGTCCGGATCATTGATAAGTCCCTTCCAGCCCACGACCGTCCGCGGCTTTTCAAAGTAGACGCGCATGATAATCAGAAGCGCTTCCGACAGTGCATCCGCGATCGGCTTGAGTTTGGTTGCGTACTCCAGGGCGGCCTTGGTGTCATGTACGGAGCATGGCCCGACGATCACGAGGAGCCGGGCATCTTTCTGGTCGAGAATCGCCTCGATCGCTCGGCGCGCCTCGTATACTCTTGTCGACGCGGTATCGGTGAGGGGGATCTCCTCGGCGAGTATGGCGGGCGAGAGCAGAGGCCGGGTCTTGACGATACGTAAATCGTCAGTCTTCATCGCCGCGGCCCACAGCCGGAAAGAACCCAGCGATTTTCGAAAAACCGCGCGCCGCTTCGAAAACCCAAAAACAAATCCAACAACTATCCTGCATTTTGCACGAGAGTACCCGACTCCGGGAAATAGTGTCAACCGAGTGCCAGGACCGAGGCTAAGCCGTCGGGCACGAATATCTTCGCCGGACTTGAAAGCTTCATCGGATGCGCAATGGGTTTTACAGCGAGCTCGAACATGATCGCAGCTATTGTTCGGCCCAAGTTTCCTTCCGGCTGTCATAAATAGCGGGTTTATCCTAGCCGTCACTCTGTTACGTTACCTTCCGAGTCGTCAATCCGATGTAAGTGAGAGCTGTTTCGCACTGCCGGTCAAGATTGGTCCGGAGCGCAAACACCTCCTCCGCCGTACACTTCTCGTTGCGGCAATCCAAAGCCTTGTCGATTGGGTTGAGATCCAGGCCCGGCGGTTGCACGTCGTGGAGATATTCGACGGCTCTGTCGTTGGAGTCGACGAGGAGGTTGTCCCAAGTGTAGATCAGACGCGCGGCGTAAAGGATGGCGCGGATATAGGGTTTGCGGTCTTTGGGCTCGAGACTCGTCAGGCGGCTCAACTCGGGCAAACGGGACTTCCAGCTTCTCTCGATGCTTTCGCGCTGCTCATGATGAATCTCATCCTTGCTTGGACGGCGGAAGCTTGGCTTCACACCATTCAGCAGCGGCACGCCGTGATCGAGCAGATCGATGCGGTCGATGACCGGCAGACGACCCCAGGTAAAATCGGGATTGCCCCAAAAGACCGAGAGCTTCTTGCCATACTCGGCGTCTAGCGTTTTGGCTTCGACGATCAGCGAATTCATTTCGGCCGGAGGTGCAGTGCAATTCAGCAGCAATCCTACGTCAATGTCACTATAGCTGTTACTGAAGCCCCCGTGGGCGAGGCTGCCGAGCTTGTAGACTCCGAGTAGGGAGTGGCGGAGGCTAGATTTGAAATAATCAGCGACGAGCAAAGCAAACTTAGCGATCTCGTTCATTTGTGTACTCCTAAGCTTCGCATACCGCAAGGGCGACTCGCATTGAGATTTTCTCTCCGTTTCAAATCATACGGTGCCCGGGCAACTGAAACCTCTTCCGCGGCATCACAATAATGCATATGTACGCGCCTGCGCGATTCTCCTCGTGAAAAAAGAAATACCGGAAACGTTTTTCGTAAAACGGCAGACGCCGCCCATGCAACATAGCATAGATCGGTCGGAAGGAACGATCGCTCCTCCTAGACATTTACACCAGCTTGGAGTAATGGGTGGCTCACAATCGGCAGACGGAGAAAGGAGCAGTCATGGGCGCAACACTCATTACCGGTTTGGGATTGGTCGGGACTTCGTACGCGCAGCATGCGGTCAAGCGAGGTGAGAATGTGGTTTTTTACGACTTTGCGCCGCGCAAGGAGTTCCTGGCGCACAAGCTTGGCGGCGCGCACGTCACGGTGGTGCAACGCGACGTGCGCGATCTGCCGTCGCTGATCGAGACGATTCAGAAACATAAATGCGACACGGTCATCCACACCGCCGGTCTCATCGGCGGCAAAGTCGCCAACCCGATTTACAGCGGCCTGCAGATCAACGTCATGGGCACGATCAACGTCGCCGAAGCGGTGCGGCTCACCGGGGTCAAGCGGCTCGTGCAGATCAGCACCTTTGGCATCTATGATCGCCGCAAAGGCGAGCCCAGTCCGATCGACGAAGATTTTCGCCGCGGGCCGGGTGAGCCCTACGGCAACTCCAAAGTCGCCAAAGAATTAATGGTCGAAGCTTACCAGCGCATGTACGGCTTCGAGCTCATCGTCCTGCGCTTGGCGAATGTCTATGGTGTCGGCCACTTCGCCGGCGGCTCCGGCGGCGGGGAAATGGTGCAGAACATGCTTCAAACCGGAATCAAGGGTGGCGCGGTAAAAATTGCCCAGGAAGTGGCGCGCGATTTTGAGTATGTCTATTACAAAGATCTGGGGCGCGCGCTCGATAAATCCGCGACGACGCCGCTGAAAGAACCGGTGACGCTCAATATCGGCACCGGCGTGGTCATCAAGTTCGATGACTTGGTCGCTTTGGCCGAAAAACTGCTGCCGAAGCTGCAAGTTGAGATCGTTCCCGGCACCAAGGCGCGCTCGGCGAAGCAACCGATGGTGATCGAAAAAGCCAAGCAGGTGCTCGGCTGGAGCCC
>JAICHC010000440.1 GCA_025922795.1 Candidatus Binatia bacterium
ACTGGCAGAAATTGTGCAGCGAGATCAACGCCCGGGACGACCAACCGATCGATCGGGACGAGCGGCGCGCCTGGTACGACACCTTGCGCGATCTGGTGCCGGTCGTGTATGGCTTCGAACCGACGGTCCGGCTTTATGCCGCGGAAGCTCCATGGTGCTCGCTCGAGGCCTCGAGCGCCGCCGCGCAGGAGCACTTCCGGGCGCTCATCAACAACCGTTTGCCGCAATGAAAGGCTGGAAAAGCAACTAGTTTTTCACCCGGCGAAGACTTTCGCTCAAACAATCGTATCAACCATTGAACGGCGCTTTATTGTGGCCTTATCTTCGGAGCCCGCTGGTTGTATGATCGAATTCTTAAGTCGCAGCTTCAAATCATCCTCGACAACGTATGCCGGCGGCTTGGCCCGACAAAGACGATCACGAACTGCTCGAGCGCATTCAGGACGGCAACGGCCAAGCCTTTGCGGCGCTGGTCGAGCGCCACACCGATCGCTTCTACCGGCTCGCGTATCGCTATCTGCAGAGCAAGGAAGCGGCCGAGGACGTGGTCCAAGATGCATTTCTCAAGTTATGGGAGAATCCGGCGCTCTGGCAGCCACAACGAAACAGCAAATTTACCACATGGTTCTATCGCGTCGTGGTGAATTTATGTCTCGACCTGCGCAAGCGGAAAAGGCCGGCGGTGCTTGAGGACGAAACGTCGATAATCGATGAGCGCCAGCCGGCCGATGAGATGATGATACGCGCACAAGAGCAAGATGCACTGGAAAAAGCGATCGGCAGCCTGCCCGAGCGCCAGCGCACAGCATTGAATCTTTGTTTCGACCTGGAATTGACCAATCAGGAAGCAGCGGAGATCATGGGACTTAGATTGAAAGCACTGCAGTCGCTAATTATGCGCGCCAAGATTACTCTGAAAGAACGCATGAAAGATTACTTGTGAGGTGGCTATGAACCGCGACGAAAAACTCGACCATCTGCTGCGCTCGCGCCGCTTCGAATCGGCCAGCGCCGATTTGGCCCAGCGGATTATCATGAAAGCACGCACTCTGCCGCAAGCGCCGAATATCTCCTTCTGGGATTCGATGCGGCAATTGTTTGCCGAGTTTCACCTGCCGAAACCAGGCTATGTGCTGGCCAGCGCGTTGATGCTCGGCCTCGTGATCGGCTTGAGCACGCCGCAGGATCGCAGCCCCCTCGCCGAGGAGAGCTCCGCGAGCGTGCAAAGTTTCTTAGCGGCGGATGAGACACTGTTATGACCAAGACGGTTAAATTGGCATTTGTCGCCTCACTTGTGCTCAATCTGCTGTTTCTTGGCATGATTTTGGGCCAGGTGCCGCGCGCCTTCGACATCCCGCCGGGGCGCCAGCAACGCATGGAGGAGTCGCTCAAAAAACTTCCCGAGCCGATGCAATCGCGTTTCCGCGACAAATTTGCCCAGATCCGCGCTGCCGGCGATCCGCTGCGGCGGCAGATCGACGTGGCGCGCGCCGAGGCGTTGCGGATCTTGAGCGCTGAGCCTTTTGACGAAGCCGCTTACGACCAGCAGGTCAACAAGATCGAAGAGTTACGAGCGGAGATGTTCAAACGAATGGGCCAAATGATCAAGCAAACCGCCAAGGAGCTTGCGCCCGAAGAACGCCGCATGCTAGCCGACTTGCTGCGCCGCCCACCGCCAGCCCCCAAATCCACCTAGCGCCGCCGAGCATCATCCTTTATCATACCTAAGCGCTGGAAATCCCGGCGCTTTCTTTTATTGTGCCGGCAGCGAAGACTGGCGCCGGCTGGTTCGTATCAAGAACTGACAAGGTTAACAGGAAGGGCGAACGATGATGACTTGGAAACTGACTCTGGGAAAGGCTCCGCGCAAGAAGCTCGCGAGCGTACTGGCAATTGCCGTGGTTACGGCAGGCGGTTGGTATTGGTACAGCGGCGCAGCGCAAAGCCAGCAGCAATCAACCTTGCGTCCGCTCGCCGTTAGCCGCGGCACGATCGAAGAAGTCGTCACGGCGCAAGGCAAGCTCGAACCCAACCAGTACGTCGACGTTGGCACCCAGGTCTCCGGCCAGCTAAAGAAAATCTATGTCGATATCGGCGACAGCGTGACCAAGGGTCAACTGCTTGCCGAAATCGATCCGCGCGTCATTCAGGCTCAAGTCGAAGCGGGCGAAGCGCGGCTCAACAGCCTGCGCGCTCAGTTAAACGAGCAAAAGGCCCAAGCCCTGCTGGCCGAACAAAATCTCAAGCGCAACCAGAATCTCATCGCGGTCGACGCGGTCAGCCGCCAAGCGCTGCAGGAAACCGAATCTCAGGCCGCTGTCGCCAAGGCCCAGGTGGAGGCGATTCATGCGCAGATTCAAGAAACCGAATCGAACCTCAAAGCCAGCCGCACCAATTTAAGCTTTACAAAAATCTATGCGCCCATGGCCGGCACGGTCACCACCTTACCGACCAAAGAAGGCCAAACCCTCAATGCCAACCAGTCGGCGCCGACGATCATGCAGGTCGCGAATCTCGACGTAATGACGGTGCGCGCTCAAGTCGCCGAGGCCGACGTCAACCGTTTGAAAGAAAACATGCCGGGTTACTTCACCACGCTTGGCGACAGCGAACGGCGCTGGCAAGGCAAAGTGCGCCAAATCCAACCGTCGCCTCAGATCATCAACGACGTGGTCCTGTATGACGTTCTGATCGACGTACAAAATGACGGGCGCCGGCTCATGACCGGCATGACGACCCAGGTTTTCTTCGTGCTTGGCAAGGCTGAGGACGCCGTGATCGTCCCCGCCGAGGTGCTCACCCGCCGCGCGCTGCGAGAAGACAACGGCAAGGGCAAGGCTTATCGCGTCGCGGTTGCGAACGGCGAAAAGCCCGAGCAGCGGGTGATTCACGTCGGCTTGCAGACGCGCACCCAGGCCGAAGTCATCGATGGCCTAAAGGAAGGGGAGCGCATTTTCGTCAATCGTCCGGCCGGCGCCGGCGGCGCGAGCAACGGCGCGCAGCAAGGCAGCAACCGCAACGCGCAGCGCTTCAACCGTGGTCCACGGCTATGACCGCAACGATCCTGGAACTGACCGATATTCAGAAACATTATAAGAACGGCGACACGACCGTGCGGGCTCTGGACGGGATCACCCTGAAGATCAAGCGCGGCGAGTTCGTCGCGATCATGGGCCAGTCCGGCTCCGGCAAGTCGACCTTGATGAACATCATCGGCTGCCTGGACCGGCCGACTTCGGGAAGTTACCGCGTACTGGGCAGGGAGGCGGCCAACCTCTCAGCCGACGAATTAGCTGCACTCAGACGTGAAACCTTCGGCTTCGTCTTTCAGAAGTACAATCTGCTCGCTACCGCAACGGCGGGCGAGAACGTCGAGATTCCTTCCGTCTACGCGGGTCTGGCAAAGCACAAGCGGGCTGAGCGTGCGGTGAGCTTGCTTGAACGGCTCGGTCTCGGCGACCGCACCAATCATCGGCCGTCGGAGCTTTCCGGTGGCCAGCAGCAACGGGTGGCAATCGCCCGCGCGCTGGTGAACGATCCACCGGTAATCCTCGCTGACGAGCCCACCGGCGCGCTCGATTCGCGCAGCGGCGACGAAGTTCTCGCTCTGCTGAAGCAGCTGCACGCCGAAGGGCGCACAATTATCCTGATTACTCACGCCGAAAACGTCGCGCAGCACGCCAGCCGGATTGTGCGCATCCAGGACGGGCGCATTCTAGAGGACACCGTCACGGTGTCGGACGAAATCGGCGCGGCCGGCGATGAAGATCGCGCGCTCGCCAATGGCGTCGGTCTGGCGGCGAGCGTGCAGGAAGCGTTGGTCACCGCCTGGCGCTCTCTGCGCGTCAATATTTTTCGTACCGTGTTAACGTTGCTCGGCATCATTATTGGCGTCGCGGCCGTCGTGGCGATGCTGGCCGTCGGCGAAGGCAGCCGGCAAAAGGTCATGGATCGCATCAGCTCCTTCGGGACGAATCTGATTCTGATACGGCCGGGCGCCGCCGG
>JAICHC010000441.1 GCA_025922795.1 Candidatus Binatia bacterium
CAGGTCCACGGGCGATGATCTGGTGCAGTTGGCCGACGGCTTTCTTGACCCCTTCGTGGGTGAGCTGTTCAGCGCTGAGCCAGCGCACACCCCGTTGGCCAATATCGCCCAGCGCAAAAATATTTTCGCTCAGCGATTGCTGCGTTTCATCAAAGCGCGCTGACCAAATCACGTCCCCGCGGCGCACATCGACGAGTTCCAAGACAAAGGCGACGGAAGCGGGGCTTTTGGCACCCCACTCATCGCCCACTCTTTCACGAAAGCGTTGCATCCTGCCGGTGATCACCGCGTCGGCGTAAACCATCTGGCCGATTTGTCTGAGGCCAACCGTTTCGCTCACCGGCGGCAGCGTCTGAGCCACTTCGCGCACCTCGCTATCGGAAATCATTTGCCAATTGGGCATCGCCGCCATCACGGAGTAAATCGTTCGCGCCAGTATCTCCGGCGCATCACGCTCGCCGGACTTCGCTCCGGGCGTGGCTCCGAGCGGGACCTTCGACTGCGATCGACTGCTTAGCGCGCTCGACGGCACCACTGCGATTCTTCTGATTCGGCGCGTTTCCAAATCCGTCGAATGGCGGCTCTGCAGGTTACCGGGTCCGAAGCTGCAGGCTGTTAGCAAAAAAAGTGAAAGGATGAGTAGTTTCGTCATACTAAATCCGCAACAAAATAGCCGCATCTCCGACACCTTTATTAGTGACAGATCAGGCAGGGCGAATGCCGAGTTCGCGCAGCTGGCGCTCCTCCACCGCTGACGGCGCGTCCGTCAACATGCAGACGGCTCGCTGGCTCTTCGGAAACGCGATGACATCGCGCAGCGATTTGGCGCCGCTCAACAGCATTGCCAGTCGGTCAATGCCAAACGCAATGCCGCCATGGGGTGGCGCGCCGAAGCTCAGGGCCTCCAGAAAAAACCCGAACTTGGCTTGCGCCTCCTCGGCACCGATGCCCATCAAACTAAGTATCCTCTTTTGTAACTCGAGTTGGTGAATACGGATGCTGCCGCCGCCGATCTCCATGCCGTTGAGCGCCAGATCATAGGCTTTCGAGCGGACTTTGGCAGGCTCGCTGTCGAGCAACGACAGGTCCTCGTCCAGCGGCGCAGTAAACGGATGATGCAAGGCCACATAGCGATTTGCCTGTCTATCGAATTCCATCAGCGGAAATTCGACGACCCAAACCAGCGCATACTCGTGCTGCGGAATCAGCCCGAGCTTTTCGCCCAACTGCAGGCGCAAATTCCCCAATGCGTCGTGGACGATCTTCGCGCTGTCCGCAGAAAATAGAATCACGTCACCCGTTTGGGCTTCGGCGATTGTTTCGATCGCCTTCTGCTCGGCCTCCGATAAGAATTTGGCGATCGGCGACTGCCATCCTCCGCTCGTCATCTTCGTCCAGGCGATCCCTTTGGCGCCGAAGCTCGCTACGAACGGCGTCATGTCGTCCAGGTCCTTGCGCGACATTTCCCCGCCCTTCGGAATCCGGATGCCTTTGACCACACCGCCTTTTTGGATTGCCCCGCCAAACACCTTGAATTGGCTGTTCCGCAACGCCGGAGTGAAATCAAGAATTTCCAAACCAAAACGCAGGTCCGGTTTATCGGAGCCGAAGCGGCTCATCGCCTCTTCGAACGTTAGCCGCGGAAACGGTCGCTTGGGCTCGAAGCCTTTCAATTCTTTGAAGAGCAAGGTGATCATGCCCTCGACCACCTGGATGACATCTTCCGGCTGGACAAAGGACAATTCCATGTCGAGCTGCGTGAATTCGGGCTGGCGGTCGGCGCGTAAATCTTCGTCGCGAAAACATTTCACAATCTGATAATAGCGGTCGACCCCGCCGACCATGAGAATCTGCTTGAAGAGCTGCGGCGACTGTGGCAGCGCGTAGTATTTGCCGTGATAAATCCGGCTCGGAACGAGATAATCCCGAGCGCCCTCGGGCGTGCTTTTGGTCAAAACCGGCGTCTCGATGTCAATGAAGCCGAAGCTGTCGAGATAATCCCGAATCAGCTTGATCATCCGGTAACGTAACAACAAATGACTGAGACTCTGTGGCCGGCGCAAATCGAGATAGCGATATTTAAGCCGGGTATTTTCGTTGGCCTCGGTCTCATCCTCGATCGTAAAGGGCGGAACCGCCGAGGCGTTTAACAAGCGCAAATCCTGGCAAACCAATTCGACCTCGCCCGTGGCGAGGTCCGGATTAATGGTCTCGGGCGAACGTTTTGATAATGTGCCGCGCACCGCGATGACATCTTCGGCGCGAAGTTGTTTGGCCTTCTCATGCGAAACCGGATCAACTTCCGGGCGGAAAACGACTTGACAAATGCCGTCGCGATCGCGCAGATCGACAAAAATAACCCCGCCGTGGTCACGCCGGCGGTGCACCCAGCCGGCCAAGGTCATCTCGCTTCCAACCGAGCCCGCGCGCGGTTCGCCGCAGTACGCGCTCCGCTTCCAATCGCCCAGCGGATCGCTAAAAACCCGCTCCGCCGCCATCAACTTGCCTTTCTCGCCGTCAACACCGCCTCCAGATCATCCAATTTGATTTCTTCCTGCTGTTTGCTTGCCATGTCGCGCAGCACGGCAACGCCTCGGTTCAATTCATCATCACCAACGATCAAAACTGACACAGCCATGAGCTTGTCAGCACGGCGCATTTGACTCTTCAAGCTGCGCATCTCGCCTTCGATCTCTACCGCCAAGCCGTTTTGGCGCAGCCGGTGAACGAACGGGAAGGCCCAGTCGCGCGCCTTCTCGCCGATCCAGACAACATATATGGCCGCGCCTCCGGGCCCCGGCCGCTCCTGCATTTTCAGAAGCATGGCGACGCGCTCGACGCCGATCGCGAAACCGACGCCCGGGATCGCCGGGCCACCGAGATCTTGTACCAAACCGTCATAGCGCCCGCCCGCCGCAACCGCACTCTGCGCGCCCAACCGGGTCGTGGTCCATTCGAAGGTTGTGCGGCCGTAGTAGTCGAGGCCCCGGACCATGCGCGGATTAAGCTTAAAGTCCACCTGGCTCTCACTTAAAAAGCGCTGCACGAGCGCAAAGTGCTCGCGGCAAGCGGTGCATAACGAATCGAGGATCGACGGCGCCTCCTGCGTTGCGCGAATGCAGCCTGGCTCTTTGCAATCGAGAACGCGCAAGGGATTGCGTTCCATGCGGCGGCGACAATTCTGGCAAAGCGAGTCCTCGCGCTGTTTCAAAAAGGCCAGAAGAACTTCGCGATACTGGGGCCGGCACTCGGCGCAACCAAGCGAATTGATCTCCAGCACCGGCTCGGTCAAACCTAACGCGCGCATAAAATCGTGCAGCAATAACAGGATTTCAACGTCGATCAAAGGATCGCTGCGCCCGAGGGCTTCGGCGCCGATCTGGTGAAACTGGCGCATCCGGCCTTTCTGTGGCCGTTCGCGACGAAACATCGGCCCGATATAATAAAGCTTTCGCACTGGCTCGGTCTTAAACATCTCGGCTTCGATATAAGCGCGCACCACACCCGCGGTCCCTTCGGGCCGAAGAGTAAGCTTCTGCCGATTCGGCATCGCATCCGTTGCCCTGGACGACAATGACTGCCCAGGTTCCCTGTCCTCGAAGGTGTACATCTCTTTTTCGACGATGTCGGTGGTCTCGCCGATGGAACGGCTAAACAGTTCGGTCTTTTCCAAAATCGGAACGCGGATTTCAGAGAAGTGATAAGCGCTAAAAACTTGCCGAGCTGTGGCTTCGATCGTTTGCCACAGCTCAACTTCGCCGGGCAAAATGTCAGCGAACCCCTTGATACTGGTTATCTTCATAACGCGTTAGGCGGGCATCTGATCAAAACACCATAACTCACCGGACAGGTCAAGTTTCCGCGTGCAGATCCGCTGCCCGTTCAGCTCCGCGCCTTGTAGCGATAGGCCCGGCTGCGGCGGGTTGTACCGTGCAGTTCCGCGAACAAAAAACCGCGCAAGGTCATGAAATAGGTGAGGCCGAGTCCGACG
>JAICHC010000442.1 GCA_025922795.1 Candidatus Binatia bacterium
CCGCGGTCTCGCCGTTATGAACATTAAGAGCGCCGCAGCAGTTTTGCCGGCGCGGAAAAATGACGTCGCATCCGTTGCGCCGCAGTACCCGGACGGTCGCTTCGTTGACGGCCCCGAACAGTAAGGGCATGACGCAGCCGTCGAGCATCGCGACCTTGGCACGGCGCGGTCCGATGGCCGGCGCGATCCCCGCAGGCGGTTTGAAAGACTGCGGCGGGATTGCCGGCATCAATTCCTCCATCGCGCGGAGTTTCTTCGGCAAAAACGATTTCAGTAGACGTTGCAGGCCGCTGCGTTGGTACAAGCGCAAGAGCGCGAAAGCAAGACGCAGCCGTCGGCGGTAGGGAAGCAGCTGGGTGAAAACAAGCTTTAAAACTCCGCGGCCGAGCGGCGAGCCGGGTGGACCAAGCTGCGCGCGCGCTGCCTCGGCGATATGACCGTATTGGACGCCTGAGGGACAAGCGCTTTCACAGGCCCGGCACAGCAGGCACAGATAAAGGTGGTCTTTGAACCGTTCGGTGAGATCGATGCGACCTTCGGCTGCGGCTTTGACCAGATGAATCCGGCCGCGCGGCGACTCCGGTTCCAATTGCAGCGCTCGATAGGTTGGACATTGATTCAAACATAGGCCGCAGTGAACGCACTGGTAGAGCTCGGGGAGGTTGAGTGATGCGATCCCATCTTTCTCGCCGCCGCGTTGCGTATGGCCGTTGGCATCCAAGTATCGCTACTCCACGAGTTTCTAGTTTTCAGTTTCCAGTTCCTGGTTAGAAAATTGAAACCAGAAACGAGGAACTAGAAACTCTCTTTTCAGATCCATAGCCCCGCCGGTATTTGTCCGGGCTGCAGGCGGATTTCACCGCACGTCGCTGGACTGGGAAAAAGCTTTGCCGGATTGAACCGGGTATCAGGGTCGAAGGCGCGGCGCACGCGTGCCATGGCATTCAAATCCGCTTCGCTGAAAAGCAGACCAATGTAGGCTTTTTTTTCCAGTCCGACGCCGTGCTCACCGGTGATGCTGCCGCCAAATTCGATGCAGGCGCGCAAGGTGGCAGCGCCCGCTTCGATGACGCGATCGATTTCGCCGGGCGTGCGCATGTCGAACAGAATATTCGGGTGCAGATTGCCGTCGCCGGCATGGAACACATTGGCGATGCGCAGATTGAACTCTTTGCTGATCTCGGCGATGCGCCGCATCATCTCCGGTAATTTGCTGCGCGGCACGACGCCGTCCTGAACATAATAATTTGGCGCCAGCGCGCCCATGGCTCCGAAGGCGCCTTTGCGGCCCTTCCATAGCCGCTGGCGCTCGGCTTCATCGTTTGCCAACTTGACTTCACGTGCGCCGTTGCGCTCGCAGACTTCGCGCGCGCACATGATCGCCTGCTCAGCGTGCTCGTTCAGCCCCTCGACTTCGACGATCAACACGGCCTCGGCATCGCGAGGCAAACCCACCGGCGCGCCGCGCTCGACGGCTTCGATCGTCGTTCGGTCCATGATCTCCAATGCGGCCGGGATGATTCCGGCGCCGGTAATGTCCACAACAGCTTGGGAGGCGGCGTCCATTTGATCAAAGATCGCCAGCATAGTGCGCACGCATTCGCGCGCGCGCATGAGGCGCACGATGATTTTGGTGACGATGCCCATGGTTCCTTCCGAACCGACGAAGACGCCACAGAGATCATAACCCGGCATGTCCGGCACCTCGCCACCGAGCCAGACGATCGTACCGCCGTCGAGCACGACTTCGAGGCCGAGCACGTGATTAGTCGTCACGCCGTAGGCAAGCGTGTGCGGTCCGCCCGAATTGTTCGCCACATTGCCGCCAATCGAGCATGCCGCTTGGCTGCTCGGATCGGGCGCGTAGAAGAACCCTTCTTTGGCAACCGCCCTGGTCACGTCGACGTTAATCACGCCGGGCTCGACGACCGCGATGCGGTTCGCCAGATCGACTCTGAGAATTCGATTAAGCCTGGCAAGCGATAAGATAATGCCGCCTTCGGCGGGCACGGCGCCGCCGGCGAGGCCGGTGCCGGAGCCGCGCGGCACGATCGGCACGTTGGCTTCTTTAGCCACTTTGACCAGTGCCGAGACCTGCTCGACGTTGGCGGGCAGAACCACCACTTCAGGCATAACTTGGAAAATGGAACCGTCTTGCTCGTAAACGATGACATCTTCCTTTTCGACGAGAACGTAAGCCGCGCCGACGATTTCTTTTAGGCTGTTGATTAGCTGATCCCGGTTCATCCTGCCAAGCTTTTGTCGCTGCGCCGCTAGGTTGTGGTTCGACTGTTAGTCAGAGCCTAGCTGACCCGAGAATGAGGTGTCAACCGACGTATAACGAATCGGTAGCAGTATGAGGCGGTCGAATGGCTCAACTGGGCGGCTGAGCTGGTTGACCCAGAGCAATACGCTCGAAGCAACGAACGGAAAACTGCTTCGCGCGTGCCTGCAAGCACGAGTCGGAAATCGGGGAAGAAAGTGGCGGATGGACTATCGCGGATAGCGAATCGATTTTCGATCCTCTGTCTTCTGTCCTCGACGATCGAGGTCAGCTTACGGTTTCTTCGCCGCCGCCGGCGCTTGCTGCTCGATGACTTTGATGACTTTGCCCGGATAAACCGGCTTGGCATATTGAAGCACGAAGTACTTGGCTTTGAGCGAATCGCCCATGTTATTGAACTGGATCGCGCCGGTGACCCCTTTAAAGTTTTTGATGTTCCTCACCGCATTGGAAATGTCGGTGCGGCTCGGCCGCTTGCCGCCGTTGGCCTTGATCCAATCTTCCATTGCCTTGATGCCTACCAAGGTGGCGTCGTAGCCGTACATGCCGAAGGACTCGACTTCTCTGCCGAAGCGCTGCTTGAAATTCTTGGTGAAGGCCGCGGTTTCGGGATAGGCGTCCGGCGGGCCGGCGACCGTGGTATAATAGCTGCCGGTCACGGCGCCGCCGCCGATCTTGACCATCTCCGGCGAATCCAAACCATCGGGTCCCATGAATCTGGCCTTGACACCGCGCTCGCGGAGTTGCTTCAAGAACAGCCCGCCCTGATGGTAAATGCCGCCGAAATAAACCAGATCGGGGTTGCGCGCCTTGAGCGGAATAATCAAAGGCGAAAAATTCACCCGCTCCTCGGTGCCTTCGTAGCCGAGAATCTTCATGCCGAGTTTCCGCGCTTCGTCGCGAAAGTTGTCCGCCACACCCTGGCCGTAGAGCGTCTTGTCCTGAACGATGTAAACCGATTTGAGTTTTAAGTCTTGAGCGGCGAAGCGCGCGCCGACGGGACCCTGAACGTCGTCGCGGCCGCAGACTCGATTGACGTTGGGATACCCCCGATCGGTGATTTCTGTCGCGGTGTTCGCTGGCGAGATCATCGCCAACATGGCGTCTTTGTAGACTTCGGATGCGGGAAGCGCGACGCCGGAGTTGAAGTGGCCGACGATGACCAGGACGTTGGGATCCGCGGTGAGGTTGCGTGCGTTGGCAACCCCAACCTCCGGCTTGGCCTGATCGTCGTAAGGGACCACGGTTAGATCATAGCCCAAGGCCTTGAAGGCTTTGACTGATTCCTCGACCGCCAGTTGCGCGCCGAGCTTGATACTTTCGCCGACCGCGGCCTGTTCGCCGGAAAGCGGCGCCTGCACGGCGATCTTGATCGTGCCTTTCTGCGCCAGGGCCGGCGCGGAAAAGTTTAAAGCCACGGCCAATACCAAGAATCCAACCAGTTTATCAATCAGTGACATCTTGGCTCCTCCAGTCAACTGATGCTTACGTGAACAAGCTCACTCAGTCAATGCACTTTTTTTCTTTGGGAATCTATTCCATCGGTGGTGGGGTTCTGTTTTCAGGTGAATAGCACGCGAGAGCGACCAACCCATAATGGAATATCGAAACCAGGACTGGAAAAATCTTTTGCTGATGATAAAGGACGACGGAGGAGACGTGGCGTATGGAAATTACCGAGAGCAAAACCGCGGACATTGTTACTC
>JAICHC010000443.1 GCA_025922795.1 Candidatus Binatia bacterium
GGATATTTTCTGCGCAGCAGACGCACGGCGTCTCGGTGCCCCTTTCCGCCGAGCAGGATTCGCGCCGTGCCGAAAACGAGAACGTAGCCGAGCTTTTTCCAGTCTTCCTCATAATGATCAATGATGATCGCCACACGCGGGTTTACTTCGATGTTGCGCACGCGCCTCAGCTTGGTCGGGGCCGCGCGCTTGGGCTTTTCATCGATCGGAGAGTAAAAATTTCTGCCGTCGAAAACAAAGCAGACCGGAATCACGTGCGGCTGGCCGCCGGCATCGGCGGTGGCGAGGTGGGCGATCCGAGCCGAGCGAATGAATGCGAGATGTTTCTTTGTGAGCGGCACGTTGAAATCCGCCCCCCAACACTCCAGTACTCCATCACTCCAGCGCGTTAGAGTTTGAACTCTCCAAGAGAGCTTGGCGCAAAAATGTCATCCACCTTGAGCGGTCTCTTAAGCAGCCCCTGCTCCGTAATGTAGCGGATCAACGATTCGAGCACGTGCCGGTTGGCCTCGATGCCGTAGGGCCACCAATCGGGGCCGAAAATCTCTCGCAGA
Organism: Candidatus Binatia bacterium; assembly: GCA_025922795.1. The sequence continues at coordinate 555 of JAICHC010000443.1, forward strand.
TGCTCTCGTTCCCACGAAAGCCACGGCAGCGCGTACGCATGTGCGTTGGAGATGTGCATGTTTTGAAACGCGCGGCTCTTGGCGTCACAGAAGGCCTTGTAGAGACTGCGTGCGACCCATGGATGACTGTCATAGACGTCCTTGCGGATGACCACAATGTGCATGATCGGAAAGATCTTCGAGCGCTTGTAATACTCAATTTCCACTTCCTTGTAATTCGGAAACAAGCGTCGAACTTTTCCGGAGCCTTCGCCGAGGGAGGAAGGACTTCGGGCGGAAATCAAGGCATCGATTTCGCCGCTCTCCAGCATGCCATTCAGCGTCTTATCATCTGGAATAGACTGGACACTGATTTCCCGCGGAAGGTCGAGTTTGACTCGTTCTTTTCGGCCGGGATCTGTCTGTCCGCCGAGAAACCATTTCATGTCCTGCGCTCTTACGCCGTAGTCGTCGCTAAAAAAACCGCGAATCCATACCCCTGCGGTCATAGCGTATTCCGGAGTGCCGATCTTTTTGCCTTTGAAATCTTCGGGTTTCGTAATCCCCGACTCGACATTGTAGTAGACCGAAGAATGTCTGAAGTATCGCGAGGGAAATATCGGAATACCCACAAAGGGGGAGTTGCCTTGACCGATCATAGTGACATGGGCGGAGAGCGACATTTCGGAGACGTCGAATTCCCGATAGTGACCCATACGCCAGAAAATTTCCTCGGACTGCAGCGCAACGTAATTGAGCTTGATGCCTTCGGGCTCGACGGAGCCGTCCTGTAGCGGCTTGGTGCGATCGTAGTCGCCGCAAGCGACCGTCAGAAATAATTTTTCCATGCCAAACTCCCTAAAAATTTATGAAATCATCTACTCCGCCACGCATTCTAGGCGGCAAAACGTTCAAAAAGTTCAAGCCGTTCAACCGCTACGCTCCGTCCAAGCCCCCTCTTGGTTTCTCCCCCGCGTCGCGGAGGAGAAGAACGAGCTTACTTGGCGTCTTTGCGTCCCTTCGACTCCCTCAGGACATGCTTTGCGCGAGACTATTTTCTTATCTTACTTCGTGTCCCAGCGCGAATACCGCTGGGCGATGGCGATCAGAATGATCGAAATGACGGAGATGACGAGGCCGATGGCGGCCACGCGCCCGCGCATGCCGTCGAGATACAGAAAGTAGAGCAACGGACCGAGCGGCTCGGCGCCGGGGCTATAGAGAAACAAAGTCGCGCTGAACTCGCGCATGAAGATCGTCACCAAAATAATCCAGCCGGCCATGACGCCGGGACGCATCATCGGAATCATGACGCGGCGAAACGTCGCCATGAAGCCGGCGCCGCAAACAACCGACGCCTCCTCGAGTTCCTTGTGCACTTGAATGATCGTACTGGTCACCGCTCGCAATCCGTAGGGAAGAAAACGGGTGACGTAGGCGATCAGGATGATCCAGATCTTGGCGTACACCGGAATCGGAAAATCGACGTAGGCCCAGAGCAAGCCAAGAGCCATGGCGGTTCCGGGGAATGCCCATGGTATAAACACCAGCCCTTCGATGATCCCGCGTCCGGCGAGTTTCGTGCGCACCGTAATATAGGACGCCAGAGAAGCGAGCAGCATGCACGCCGTGGCGCCGACCAGCGCGAGAAACAGGCTGTTCATAAAAGCGCTGTGCACGCGCGGCGTCGCCCAGACATAGCGAAAATTGTCGAGCGTCAAGTTCTGCCAGGTCTGCCAGGTGGGCACGTGGTAATACGGCAAAATGGCGACCAGGATGAGCACCAGGATCGGCAACACCACCAGCATGACCAAAAGCAGCAGGGCCACAGCCGACGCCGCGTAGCGCCAGCGTCCGAGATCGATTTGGTGCGGGCGAAACCCCTTGCCTGTCACGGTGGAAAAGCTTTCGACTTGGGACGTGAAGCGGCGATAGAGGTAAACGAAAACCAATGCAATGCCGAGAATTCCCACGCCGTAAGCCGCCGCCAAGTTATGATTCGTGGGGAACGATCCCAGCGCCTCGCGCCAGATTTTGGTCGTGAATACTTCAATGCGCGCGGGCAGCGCGATGATCGCGGGAGTGTCGAAACTCTCTACGGCACGGACGAAATTGAGAGTCGCCGCGGCCAGGATTGCGGGGCGAATCAGGGGAAAGGTGATGCGCCGCATGATGCCGAATTCGTTCGACCCCAATGTCTTGGCCGATTCTTCGAGCGAAGGATCCATGCTTTTCATCGCGGCGGCGATGATCAAGAACGCCAGCGGGGTCAAGATCAGGCCCTCGACAAAGATCAAGCCCGCCATGGAGTAGATATTGAACGGACCTCTTTCGATGCCCAGAAGCTTCACCAATCCCGCGTTGATCAAGCCGTTGCTCGGGTTGAGCAACATAACCCACGAAATGGAAACCAGGATCGGTGGCAGAATGTTGGGTACGATCGCGGTCAGCTCGAACAGTCTCCGATAGGGCGCGTTGGTGCGAATGGTGATCCAGGCCAGGGTCAGGGCGAAGACTATAGAAAGGCCGGAGGAGCCGAACCCGAAAATGAAAGAGTTGAGCAAAAGCGGATAAGCTTCCGGGTCGGTGTAGGCGCGCACATAATTTTGCACCGTAAAATTTCCCGGGACGCCCAGCGGCGCGTCGGTGAGACTGCCGTAAAAAAGGAAAAAGGTCGGATAGAGACTGAGGAAACCAATGATGCCGCCGACGATGATAAAAACCCAACTCACCGGCTGGCTTAGAAACGCTCCGATGCGAGAGCGGCTCCAGGCGGTCGAAAGGTCGGCCTCGACCGCCTGGGCTCTTTCGTTAACAGACACGATGGGCCTTTTGTCGGCTGCTACCGAAGAAAAATCTGCTGGTACTCCTTCTTCTTTTCCGCAAAGCCCTTTGAGCCAAGATCGTACATCTCGACAAACTCGATCTTATCGGCGTCCGCCAGCGGGGGATAGATACCCTTGCGGTTGACGAATTCGCCCAGCTTGGCCATCATCTTCATGCTCTCCGGACCCAGGAAATAATCGATCATCGCTTTGCCGGCGTTGGGATGCGGCGCCTTATTGCTCAAGGTCAAATAGTGCCCATCGCCCATGAACTTGCCGAGACGCACGTAATCGAGCGGCGCGCCCTTTTGACCATAGATATAAGCGTACTTGACATAGGTGATCGCAATCGGTGTTTCGCCCGTGACGACACGCTCGGCGGCGGGCAAAAGCGACTCGACCAGAATCGGCTTCATGGCGGCGAGATCGCGGATATATTTTTCCGCCTTCTCTTTGCCCATCAACTTCTCGAGGCTGGCCACCCATTGGGTCGTCGTTGTGTGTTGTGTGGGATCGGGCATGACGAGTTTACCGCGGTATTTAGGATTGACCAGATCCTGCAAGGATTTCGGCGCATCGGCTTCCTTGATCGCGCTCTTATTATAAACGACGCCGATGACAACGTTGCGGTA
>JAICHC010000444.1 GCA_025922795.1 Candidatus Binatia bacterium
AAGCTTTCAGTCTCGATGTCGACGAAGATGGGCCGGGCTCCGAGACGCGCGATCACCCCCGCGGTGGCGAAGAAGCTAAACGTGCTGGTTATCACTTCGTCATCTGGACCGATACCGGCCGCCATCAAGGCGACCAGCAGCGCGTCGGTCCCGGATGAAACTCCAACAGCATAGCGCGCGCCGCAGAACGACGCGATCTCTTGCTCCAGGGCCTCAACTTCCGGTCCAAGAATAAAATTTTGCGACTCACAGACCCGCTCGATGGCGGTGCGAATTTCCCACCGGATGGTTTGGTACTGGGCGGTCAAATCGAGTAATGGAACCTTCATCACGCGGCGCGCACCTCCTTGCCGATTTTTTGGTAGCGCTTTCGACAGGCATCGCAGATGCCGTCACGTTCGCCGGCTTCGAGTTTGATGCGATTGCCGCACGCGCACATCCACCCGGCGATGCGCGCCGGGTTACCAAGAACCAGCGCAAAATCGGGCACGTCTTTGGTCACCACCGCGCCCGCGCCAACGAAGGCATAGCGGCCGATGGTGACACCGCACACGATCGTGCAATTGGCGCCAAGAGTGGCGCCATAGCGCACCAAAGTCGGGCGCAGTTCGTCCATGCGGCGAATTTCACTGCGCGGGTTGTGCACGTTGGTGAACACGGCCGAGGGCCCGCAAAACACCTGATCCTCGAGAGTGACGCCTTCATAGACCGACACGTTATTTTGGATTTTGACTCCGTCACCGATCCGCGCATTGGGACCAATGACAACGTTTTGACCGATCCGGCAGTCTTTGCCGATGCGGCTGTCGCGCAAAATATGGGAGACATGCCAAATACTGGTGCCCGAGCCGATCTCCACGCCCTCGTCGATGAAGGCGGATTCATGCACGAAGTAAGCAATCCGCGGACGCACGCTCGTAGACGGAGTTGGCGCGCTGTGCTGCAAGGCGCTCTGACATTGCTGCAAGACGGTGAGCACGCGGAGCCCTTCTGCGCCGTTGGTGCGCGGCGGCCGGCGGTTTTGCACGCATTCGAGAAAATGCTCGCATTCGGCGCGCAATGGCTCGCCTTGGTCGATTGCAACCGCTCGTCCCTTGGCTTTGTTGGGCACGGGAATTTGCCCTTTCCACAAAATGACGTGCGGATACAGCACCAGCTTGTCGTCCCCGGCGACGTCATCAAAGACGGCCATTTGGCGCTCGCCGACCACAATCAGCTTTTGCTCCTTATAAGGATGAAGCCACGAGACGAACACGTGAGCCTTGATACCGCTGGGAAAAGACAACAAACTAACGGTCACGTCGGCGATGCCGTCGTGAAGATAATTGCCGCCCTGCGCCTCGACCTGGTGCGGCATCTCGCCGATCAGACCGAGGATCACCGAGATGTCGTGCGGCGCAAACGACCAAAGAATGTTCTCCTCGCGCCGGATCATGCCGAGATTGAGGCGGTTGGAATAGATATAGCGAATGCGCCCAAGCTCACCGTCGTCGATCAGCTGCTTCAATCTACGGATCGCCGGATGATACCAGAGCAAGTGGCCGACCATCAGAGTTTTTTGCTGCGCCGAGGCCAACGCGACCAGCGAATTCCCCTCTTCGACCGAGAGACAAAGCGGTTTCTCGACGAAAACATCCTTGCCCGCCAGCAGCGCCTGGCGCACGAGCGCGCCATGGGTTTGGGCTGGTGTAGCGATGGCGACAGCGTTAACTCGGGCATCGGCGAGCACCCTGTCATACGATTCGGTGCGAGCGACGCTCGGATAATGCGTAGCAGCTGCACCTAAGCGCCCGCTGTCACTGTCACAAATCAGCGCCAGCGCGCCGAGACTGTCGAAATTGCGTATCAGGTTGGAGCCCCAATGACCGGCGCCGATGCAGGCGACGGCGGGCGAGCTTTCGTGGGTCATTGATATTCCTTTGGTTGTAAAAGGTCCGCTCGTTTCCTCATCATGACGCGCGCGTAAGCCGGGAAAAGGTGAGGGCCGGCGCGCGGCGGAAAATCAAAAATCCAAATACGCCGCGCACAAAGCCGATGCCGTAACCAAAGTGATACCCGGCAAACACCAGAGGTAAAACCGGCAGAAATCGCCAGCCGCTTTGCGCTGCCGCGATCGTCGCGGCGCTCAGATTCGCGATCGCGTAGGCCGCCAACAACCCCAGCCAGAGAAAAATCACTGGCACGTAGAAGAGCGCGGCCAGCGGAAGAATAGCCAGCGCCAAAACAAAGGCCGCTGGTACGATTTGACGCAGCGAAGCCAGTCCCCAGTGCTTTTTCATCACGGCGACTTTCCAGTAGCCGTACTGCAAATATTGGTGAAACAGCGCACTCAAGCTCGCTCGTGGGCAGTACGTGCTGCGAATGGCCGGCGAATGCCAGATCTTTCCACCGGCCAACGTCAGGCGCAGATTCAGTTCGTCATCCTGATTGCGCAGCAAGGACTCGTCGAACTCGCCGATTCGGGCGAAAACCTCACGACGATAGAAACCGCCGAACACCGTGTCGGCCGGGCCCTCGTAGTGGACCTTATGCCAGCGCGCGCCGCCGACCGAGAAGGGACTGTGGTGCGCGAGCGCGATTGCTTGTTGGATCCAGGTCTCGCCGCGGCAAATCATACTGCCGCCGACGTTATCTGCTCCGGTTGCGCGGCTTACTTTCAAGCTGGCGGCGAGATAGTCCGGTGAATAATGGTTATGAGCGCCCATTATCGCAATGAATTCTCCACGCGCGTGCTGAATCCCGATATTCATCCCACGCGCCGTGCTCCGCGCGCGATTAACAACCACGCGTAAGCGCGCATCGTCGCTCGCAAGTCGCGCAAGAATCTCCCGCGTGCCGTCGTCTGACATCCCGTCGACGACGATCACTTCGAAATCGCCGGTAACCGGCTGCTGTCCCAGGACGGAACGCACGCAGGCCTCAATATGGCTGCGCTCATTGCGGCATGGAATCACTACGGATACCGCAGGGTCCGGCCGTTTATACTTTGGTGTGGATATCATGTGGACATTGTTCTGTAGGGTAAACGAAACATATGTCTGCAAGAGTGTCTTGTTGTCCCAACAGAGAGACGATCTTCGCAAAACTGCAAAAAATCCGACCTGACAAAACTAGATGTGTCCAAAATTAATGATTTGGCATTAGCTCGGTCATCAGACTGACCAGCGACGCAAACAGTTCTTGGTCCCGGTGCTGGTGACGAAAGGCCAGCTCCTTAAGAAAATAGTAAAGATCCTGATCCGAGGTGCGATGAAATTTACTCAATCGAGGCCTCGCGAAGCTCCAGAAATTGTCGAGTCCGTCGAGCGGCGACTTGCCCTTCGGCAATCGTTTCACGACACCCGCCGGCAAGCGAACCCGCCACAGGATGACGCCATCATAGCCACGAAATGGGCCGGTGAAGATGATCGGTCCCTGCTTAGTGAACTTCGGCTGCTCTTGCAGCACTGTTTCGGCACTGACGTCGATCAGCTGGATGCTGATTCTGCCCTTGCGCTCCAGCAACCCGAAGGCGCGGCCGCAAGCGTCCGCCCGGCGCTCGGAATCATTTTCAGCCGCAGATAGGGCGCGGCGGTCGGTCGCTGATTCGCCATCGCCGCTCGCTTGCGCGATCGCCCGCCGGATCAAATAGATCGCTTTGAGTGCAGTCGGATAGCTGATGCCGACCTCCTTGGCCATCTGTGACGGCGGGATCTCCAGTTCGAACAACTTGACGATCCAAAGCCATTGTCGCGCGGTGAGATTAAGTTCGCCAATCCACCGTCGGGTAAAGTCGTGAAAGGTATAGCCGCAGCGCGCGCAGCGATAACGCTTGTCGGCGAGACGATAGATCTTCGAGCTCCGGCAACGCACGCAGAAGCGGCGATTCTGCCGCCATGCCTCGTTGACCAGGAACAGATGCGAGCGTCTCTCACTGCGAAATAACGATTCCAAGGACTTTAGTGGCATCAGTCCTCAGCTTAGTGCCGAATTTTTTAA
>JAICHC010000445.1 GCA_025922795.1 Candidatus Binatia bacterium
ATTAAGCGCTGGTCTTTCGCCGGGTTTCCGGGCTCGCACGGCACCCATGAATACTTTCGCCACGGCGGCTCGATCGGCAACCGTTCCTATCCCGGCCGTGTGCGCAAAGGAAAAAAAATGGCCGGCCACTGGGGCAACGAGAAGGTTTCTACCCAGAACCTAGAAGTCGTCGAGATTCGCGCCGAGGAAAACTTATTGCTGGTGCGCGGCGCGGTTCCGGGCGCGAAACGCGGCGTGGTGATCCTGCGCCCCGCGGTTAAAAGGTAAGCGCATGGAAGTTCACGTCATTCAGCCACAGCTAAGCGAAGCCGTATTTGGCGCCAAGCCGCGTGCCCATCTGCTGCATCAAACCGTCGTCATGCAGCTGGCCAATCGGCGCGCCGGGACGGCGGCGACGAAATCGAAGGGATTTGTCAGGGGTGGGGGCAAGAAGCCGTGGCGGCAAAAGGGCACGGGTCGAGCGCGCGCCGGCAGCATTCGCTCGCCGATCTGGGTCGGCGGTGGGACGACATTCGGTCCCCAGCCGCGCGATTATTCTTATCGCTTGCCACGCACAGCCCGGCGCGAAGCGTTGCTTTCGGCGTTGAGTCTGAAGCACCGCGACGGCAGAATCATCGTCGTCGATAAGTTCGAGCTGGAAGAAGCCAAAACCAAACTCATGGTCCGAGCGTTGGCGGAGCTCAAAGTCGAGAGTGCGGTCATCGTGATTTCTCAGGCCGACGCCAAGATCGAACGCTCGGCGCGCAATCTGCCGAAAATCAAAGTGCTGCGGGTTGACGGCATCAATGTTTACGATTTGTTGCGCTATGACCACCTGATTCTCACCCAAGAGGCGCTGCAACGGTTGGAAGAGAGGCTGGCGGCATGAAGGGACCGCATGACGTAATCAAAGCCCCGCTCATTTCAGAGAAGGGAACGCTCCTGACCGAGACCGCCAATCAAGTTCTCTTCAAGGTGCGGCCGGACGCGAACAAGATCGAAGTGAAGCAGGCGGTGGAAACGATTTTCAAGGTGAAAGTGGTGCAAGTGCGCATGGCCCGCTACTTAGGCAAGATGCGCCGCATCGGCAGAAGCATGGGGCGCCGCTCCGACTGGAAGAAGGCATACGTCACGCTCAAAGAAGGCGATAAGATCGATTTCTTCGGCGGCGCTTAATTAAGAGAGCTAGGCAATGGCTATTAAGACCTATCGGCCGACCTCGGCGGGGATGCGCTTTCGCACCGGACTCGGGTTCGACGAACTGACTAAAACGCAACCGGAAAAGGGATTGCGTGAACGGCTCAACCGCAGCGGTGGTCGCAACAACACCGGCCGGATCACCGCAGATCATCGCGGCGGCGGGCATAAGCGTCTGTATCGTTTGATCGACTTCAAACGCAACAAGCGCAACGTACCGGCGAAAGTGGAAGCCATCGAGTATGATCCCAACCGTTCGGCGCGCGTCGCGCTGCTCTGTTACGCCGACGGCGAGCGGCGATATATTTTAGCTCCGGAGCGGTTGCGAGTGGGCGCCACGGTGATCGCGGGCGAGGATAACGTCGATATTCAACCGGGCAATTCATTGCCGCTGAAATTCATCCCGGTCGGTACCGTGGTCCATAATATAGAGCTCAAAATCGGCAAGGGCGGGCAGTTGGTACGGAGCGCCGGCTTGGGCGCTCAGTTGATGGCCAAGGAAGGCACTTATGCGCTGCTTAAGCTGCCCTCCGGCGAGCTCCGTTATGTCTTATCGGAGTGCCGCGCCACCGTCGGTCAAGTGGGTAACGCCGACCAGGAAAATGTTTCCTGGGGTAAAGCGGGGAGAATGCGCTGGCTGGGATTTCGGCCGACGACCCGCGGCATTGCCAAAAATCCGGTCGACCATCCGCATGGCGGCGGCGAAGGGCGCTCCAAGGGAAATCACCCGATGACGCCTTGGGGTAAACCGACCAAAGGCTATAAAACCAGAAAAAACCATTCCTCCGACAAATATATCGTGCAGCGCAGGAAAGGTAGATAGCGATGGCGCGTTCGGTAAAAAAGGGACCCTTTGTCGATCAGCATTTGCTTAAAAAAGTCGTCGCGATGAACGAGTCGCGCCAGAGGCAAGTGATACGCACCTGGTCGAGACGCTCGACCGTGACGCCGGAAATGGTCGGGCACACGATCGGTGTTCATAACGGCAGAAAATTCATTCCGGTCTTCGTGAGCGAGAACATGGTCGGCCACAAGCTCGGTGAGTTTTCGCCGACACGGACCTTCTACGCGCATTCCGGCGATCGCAAGGCGGAAGCGAAAGAAACGACCGGCGCACCGGCTGCAGCGCCGCGTGCTGCCGCGGCGCCGACGGCGCCGGCGGCCCCGGCGGCGAAGCCGTGAGCGGCGGGATGCAGGGAGAGGCTAGAGCAGAAACTTTCTTGCGCTGAGTTATAGTCAATATGGAAACACGCGCGATTACCAAATTCGTTCGAGTCTCACCGCGAAAGGTTCGCCTGGTGGTTGACCAGATTCGCGGCAAGAACGTCGAAGAGGCGTTGAATATTCTCAAGTTCACGCCGAAACGCTCGGCTGGCATCGTCGCCAAGACCGTGCGCACGGCCGTCGCCAACGCGGAAAACACTCAGAGTGTGGACGTGGATCGTCTGTTCGTCAAGCGGGCGCAGGTCGACGAGGGAGGCATGTGGAAACGCTTTACCTCTCGTGCCCAGGGACGCGCTACCCGAGTCCGCAAGCGGCTCAGTCATATTACGATCGTCCTCGATGAAGCGCAGGAGAGGAGTTAAAGCCCAATGGGTCAGAAAACTCACCCGAAGATTTTCCGGCTCGGCGTGATTGAGTCCTGGGACTCGAAATGGTTCGCGCGCCATGATTATCCCAAGCTGCTGCACGAAGATTTTCGCGTGAAAAAATTTCTCAAGAGCCGGCTCTATCATGCCGGTATCTCGCGGATCGAGATCGAACGGGCGGCCAACACGGCCAAGATTAATATTCACACGGCGCGCCCCGGCATCGTGATCGGCAAAAAAGGCGCCGAGATCGAAAAACTCAAAGAGGAGATTACCAGGCTGACCAAACGGGAGACCTACATCAACATTCACGAGGTGAGACGGCCGGATCTCGACGGCCAGCTGGCGGCGGAAAACGTCGCCTTGCAATTGGAGCGGCGGGTTGCGTTCCGCCGCGCGATGAAGGAAAGCGTTTCGCGCGCCATGCGCATGGGAGCGCAAGGCGTAAGAATCCAGTCGGCGGGCCGGTTGGGCGGCTCCGAAATCGCGCGCACGGAATGGTATCGCGAAGGCCGCGTGCCGCTACACACTCTGCGCGCCGATATCAGCTATGGCTTCGCCGAGGCGCGCACCACCTACGGCATCATCGGCGTTAAAGTTTGGATTTTTAGGGGCGAGGTTTTGACCGCGGAGGAAGAGCAGCAAAAAGCGATGTTGGGCGGGTGATGCGCTGCGCTCGGTCGCCGATGGCATAAACAGATTTGATCAAACATGCTCGAACCGAAAAAAGTTAAATACCGAAAACTGCAAAAAGGACGTCGGCGCGGCACGGCCCATCGCGGTTCAACGCTGGCATTCGGCGATTACGGTCTTAAGGCGATCGGCCGCGGCTGGATGAGCGCGCGCGAGATCGAAGCGGCACGCGTCGCATTGACTCGTTATCTCAAGCGCGGCGGCAAAGTTTGGATTCGCATCTTCCCCGATAAGCCGCTCACCAAAAAGCCGCTCGAGACACGCATGGGAAAAGGCAAAGGCGCACCGGAAATGTGGGTGGCCGTGATTCAACCCGGCCGGATTCTCTTCGAGATGGAAGGTGTCGAAGGGCCGCTCGCCAAAGAGGCGTTTCGTTTAGCGGCGCACAAGCTTTCGATTCCAACGATCACAGTGGAACGCAGGGGGCGAGCGCATGGAAGCTAAGGAACTGCGCGAGATGAGCGCTGCCGACTTGGCTCAGAAACGGCTGTCATTGCGCGAGGAGATCGGGCACTTAA
>JAICHC010000446.1 GCA_025922795.1 Candidatus Binatia bacterium
CTTGGCCTTCCAGCTATCCTTCTCGCACGACATTCCGCTTCGCTGTAATTTCGGTCATACGCGTTTCTATAAGTTCGATCTAAAGAGCGAAAGTTTCGACTCAGGAGGAAAAAAGTATGTTTAAGGTCGGCGAAAAGGTTGTATATCCCGCCCACGGGGTGGGAGAGATTGAAGCGATACGAAGTCACGTTATCTCGGGCACGGAAAAGAAATTTTACATGCTGCGCATTCTCGAGACTGATATGAAAATCATGATTCCGATCGACAATGTCGACTCGGTCGGGTTGCGCAAAATCATTGACCGCGCCATGGTGACCAAGGTCTATAAAGTGCTTCGACAGAAGAAAGTTGAGACCGACCAGCAAACATGGAATCGCCGCTACCGCGAATATACCGAAAAGATCAAGACCGGCTCGATCCTCGAAATCGCCAAGGTTCTGCGCGATCTCTTTGTTCTTAAGGGCGACAAGGAACTTTCCTTCGGTGAAAGAAAGATGCTCGATACCGCGCGCAATTTATTGGTCAAGGAACTGTCGATCGCGCGCTCTCATTCCGAGGAAAAAATCATGGAAGAGCTGCGCCACATTTTTACTCACTGAGCCCGCTGAGTTGACCTTTTATTCTAAAGAGCCGGGAGCCAAGCTTCCGGCTCTTTTATTTTGATCCGATGTCGCACGTGACCGCCATCGTGCTCGCCGCTGGGGGAGGTCGCCGCATGGCCGCCGGCACCTCGAAAAGCTACATCCCGATCGCCGGACGGCCGCTGGTGCTGCGAACTCTCGATCGGGTTTTTTCGGCCCAGGCCGTCGAAACGGTCGTCCTGGTTGTCGGCGCCGGCGAACTCGAGCGCTGCGAGTCCATGCTGCGCGCCGATTCGCCGTTAAAGGATCGTCACTGGCTCCTGCAAGTCGGCGGTTCAACCCGGCAGCAGTCGGCAAGGCGCGGCCTCGATCGTGTCGAGTCGGATTGCGACATCATCCTGATCCACGACGGCGCCCGGCCGTTTGTTTCCGCCCGCTTGATCGACCGCTGCGTAGAAACGGCGGCGCAAAAGCGAGCGGTGGTGGCGGGCCTTCCGGTGCGCGATACGATCAAGACGGTCTCGTCGGATCATTGGATCGAATCGACGCTGGACCGAAGCGCGTTATGGGAGATTCAAACGCCGCAGGCATTCGAGAAAGGATTGATCGTCGCGGCGCACGAGTGGGCGGAGCGCCAAGGAATTCAGGCGACCGATGACGCTATGGTAGTTGAGCGCATCGGCACACCCGTATATGTGATCGAAGGGGAGCGGACCAATTTTAAGATTACCTTGCCGGAGGACGTCTGGTTGGCAGAATCATTAATACGTGAAGGACGGCTGCCCTAAACCGTTTGCGCCGGTAAAGCTTCGTTCAAACTGCCGCTACGAAAGCCCTGAAGATCGAGACTGACGTAGCGAAAGCCTGCCTCTTTAAACTTCTCGACGATTGCGTCTCGGGTCGGTTTGTCAAACAGCCGGTCGATTTCGGCTTGCGCAACTTCGATGCGCGCAAGATCGCCGTGATAGCGCACGCGGAACTCGCGGAAGCGAAGTTTCTTCATGAAAACTTCACATGCGCCGACCTGCTTTAATCGATCCAGATTGATTGCGGTTCCGTAGGGAAAGCGCGATGACAGGCACGGGCTTGAGGGTTTGTCCCAGGTGGGCAGATTGAGTTCGCGGCTGTAGCGCCGAATGTCCGCCTTGGTCATCGCGGCTTCGACCAAAGGATGGCGTACGCGCCATTCATCGGCCGCCTTTAACCCGGGCCGATGGTCGTGCAGATCGTCCAGATTGGTTCCGTCGACGATCGTTTTGATGCCGAGTTTATCGGCTTCCGCGCGGCAGAGGCGATAGAGTTCATCTTTGCAGAAAAAGCAGCGGTTGGCGGGATTCTGCGCGAATGACGGATTGTCGAGTTCGTTCGAATCGATAACGATGTGAAGGCAGCCCAGACTCTCGGCAAAGGCCGTAGCGGCGCCGAGCTCGCCGGGGGGCACCGTGGGCGAAGATGCAGTGAGCGCAATTGCCCGCTCGCCGAGGCTCATGTGCGCGGCTTTGAGCAGAAAAGTCGAATCGACCCCGGCAGAAAAAGCCACCAGCAGCCGATTGTTTTCGCCCAGGAGTCGGATCAGTTGTTCGAATTTTTCATCCATCGTCTGTCGCTGAAGAGATCGGTGCTCAAATAATGCTCGCCCTTATCGGCGAAGATTGTGACAACGACGTGCCCCTTACCCAGGCTTTTCGCCACCTTTAAAGCCGCGCAGCACGCGGCCCCGGAAGAGATCCCAACCAGAAGACCTTCCTCAGCGGCCAATCGCCGGGCGTGAACGGTAGCCTCGTCATCGCTGACCTTGATGACCTCGTCAAGAACCTGTCGATTGAGCACGGCGGGAATGAAGCCGGCCCCGATGCCTTGAATTTTGTGGAAACCTGGCTCGCCGCCGGAAATTACCGGTGACGCTGCCGGTTCAACCGCACAAACCCGCACGCCCTTCATTTTCTCTTTCAACACCTCGCCGACGCCGGTGATCGTGCCGCCGGTTCCGACGCCGGCGACGAACGCGTCGATGCGCTTGAACTGCTTGAGCAGTTCGGCGGCGGTTGTCGTGCGGTGGATCTCCGGGTTGGCCGGGTTGTTGAACTGTTGCGGCATAAAGTAGTCAGCGTGTTCTTGCAGCAGTTCTTCGGCTTTGTGGATCGCCCCGCCCATGCCTTTGGTGTCTGGAGTTAAAATGAGACGGGCGCCGTAGGCGCACAGGAGGCTGCGTCGCTCTTCGCTCATCGTATCGGGCATCGTCAACGTCAGGCGATAGCCTTTCACAGCGGCGATCAATGCGAGCCCGATGCCGGTGTTGCCGCTGGTGGGTTCGACGATGGTGGTGCCGGGCTTGAGTTTTCCTTGGCGCTCGGCCGACTCGATCATGCTCAGGCAGATCCTGTCCTTGACCGAACCGCCCGGGTTAAACGACTCCATCTTCGCCCAAACTTCGGCATCGTTTTTACCCGGAAGTATTCGCAATTTGACCACAGGAGTGGAGCCGATAAGATCCAGGATGGATCGAGCGCCATTCAAGCTCGCCACAATTTGACTCGTTTTCCCTGACAGATGTGAGATTCGATTTGACGTGCGTCAAATGCTATATTCTCGGCTCGCCAAAGTCAATGAAATCGATTGAATCTCAGCGTGCCGACTCTCGGAAAAAAACCTGCGTGATTTTTCCGGGCGCGCTCGGCGATTTCATTTGTTTGTTGCCGGCTCTAGAGATTCTCGCACGCTCGGCTGCGGTCGATGTATTCGCGCGCAGTGAATTTGCCGAGATTGCGCCGGCAGGCGTTGCGGTTGCTTCACTCGAACGTCCCGAGATCAGTCAACTCTTTCGTTCCGAGTCCGTCGATCATCCACAGGTGCAGAGATTCTTCCGCGCCTATGACGCCATATACTCGTGGCTTGCAAGCCGCGATACCGAACTCATCCTGCGCCTGGAAGTCATCTCGGGCGGACGAGCGCAGGTATTTCCGTTTCGTCCGGCAGACGCTCAGGTCCATCCGGCGGACTACTATCTAAGCTGTTTGCGTCACCTCGCCGGTTCTTCGGCGCAGCCGATCGTCACCCTGCAGGCCGAAGCAATCCTTTGGGCCGACAGTTTTCGGGCGCGGCATTCGCTTGAGCGTTCCAGGGTCTTGGCTGTTGCGCCGGGAAGCGGCGCGCGCGAGAAGAACTGGCCCGCGCATTTCTTTCGCGCCGTGATCCGATGGTGGCGGCAGGAGATTGGCGGGGTGGTTCTTTTGATCCTGGGTCCCGTGGAACAAGAGCGAGGCGGCAGCGAACTGCTGGAAAACGAGTGTGTCGTTGCGCGCGGTTTGCGTTTGGCACAAACCGCGGCGCTGCTCGCTCGCTCTGATCTCTATCTGGGCAATGATAGCGGCATCTCTCATCTCGCCGCGGC
>JAICHC010000447.1 GCA_025922795.1 Candidatus Binatia bacterium
AACCAATTCTCGGTCTCCCCGGTTATCCGGTGTCGGCTGTAGTGATTTTCGATTTGTTTGCGGCTCCGCTGCTTCGCCGTCTGGGCGGCGAGAGTGCCCAGTCGCTGGGCCGCTTCGAAAGAACGGTTAAAGCGACATTAAAAACCAACGTCGCCTCGCAGATCGGCCGCGAAGATTACGTGCGCGTCACGCTCGAGGGGGCCGCGAATCAGCTCGTGGCCGCGCCCTTGCCGAGCAAGTCCGGCGCGATCTTCACCCTAGTGAAGGCCGACGGCATGGTGCGCATCGAAATGAATCAAGATGGGCTGGAGCAGGGGGAAGAGGTGGACGTCATTTTATTCTAGTCTGGCGTCTAGGGTTTTGAGTCTAGAGTTTTTAAAACGCAGACCCGGAACTCTAAATTCTGGACACAGAAACATCATGGCTCGCAAACGCTATCTTAAGAAAACTCCGCTGGCCGAAGCACGCGCGATGTTGCTCGCGGTGGTGGACCCGACAGCTCTCGCCATTGAAGAAATCGCGGTGGACGATGCCCTCGATCGGATCACGGCCGAACCGATCTTCGCGAGGATTTCTTCGCCGCACTATCATGCGTCGGCAATGGACGGCATTTGCGTGCGCGCCGAGGACACCTTTGGCGCTACTGAATTTGCCGGGAAAAAACTTGCGCTGGCAAAATCCGAAACGCCGGGAGCGGGCGCATTCAAATACGTCGACACCGGTAACTCGCTGCCGCCGTGGGCCAATGCGGTGGTGATGATCGAGAAGGTTCACCAGCTCGATGCTGCGACCGTGGAAATTTTCGAGTCGGTGGCGCCATGGAACCACGTGCGCCTGGTCGGCGAAGACGTGGTTGCCACGGAACTGCTTTTGCCTCGATCGCACCGCTTGCGCCCCTACGACTTGGGGGCGCTGCTGGCTGCGGGGCATACCCGGGTGCGCGTCAAGGCCCGTCCCCGAGTCGGCATCATTCCCACCGGCGATGAGTTGATCGAGCCGGGCGAAGAGGTCAAACCCGGCGCGGTGATCGATTTCAATTCCACCGTGCTGGCCGCCTTCGTGCGCGAATGGGGCGGAGCGCCGATCAAATACCCGCGCGCGCACGACGACTTGGCTAAGCTTATGCAAGCCCTGCGGCGCGCCGCAGAGGAGTGCGATCTGGTCGCGATCATCGCGGGATCCTCGGCCGGCGAGCATGATTTAACGGCCGATGTCGTCGGCGATTCGGGAGAGTTACTGGCGCACGGTATCGATGTCATGCCGGGCAAACCGGCGGTCTTGGGGCGAGTACAGCATCGGCCGGTGATCGGCGTGCCGGGCTATCCGGTCTCGGCGATCGTCATCGCGCGCGAGATTCTGCGCCCGGCACTGGAGAAGTTCCTCGGCTCCGCCGCCGCTGCCCATGAGGTCGCGCGCGCCGTGGTCCCGAAGAAAATTGCCTCGCATCTCGGACTCGAAGAGTTCCTGCGCGTGACCCTCGGCCGGGTCGGTGCAAAATTGGTGGCGGTGCCGCTGGCGCGCGGCGCCGGCGTGATTACCACAATGGTGCATGCCGACGGTCTACTGCGTATTCCCAGTCTGATCGAGGGACTCAATGCCGGCGATGAAGCCGAAGTCGAGCTGCTGCGACCGATCAAAGACGTCGAGAACACGATTCTTTGCACCGGCAGTCACGACCTCGCGATCGGCGTACTCGAAGACCAACTGAAGCTCAGCCATCCCGAGCTCAAAATTGCCGCCACCAACGTCGGGAGCCTGGGCGGCTTGTTGGCGCTCGAGCGCGGTGAAACCCATATTGCCGGAACCCATCTGCTCGATCCAGAGAGCGGTATTTACAATGTTCCCGACATTAAAAGGACGATTCCGAGAGTGCCGCTGGTCCTGGTCCACTTGGCCCAGCGCGAGCAAGGAATTCTGGTCGCGCGCGGCAATCCGAAATCGCTGGCGGACCTCAAGGATCTCGCCAGGCCGGGCATCCGCTTTGTCAACCGGCAACCCGGTTCGGGCACGCGCGTGCTGCTCGACTGCGAGCTTAAAAAGCTTGATCTCGACCCGGCAAGCATCCGAGGCTACGATCGCGAAGAGTTCACCCACATGGCGATCGGTGTCGCCGTCGCCAGCGGGCTCGTTGACGCCGGACTTGGCGTACGCGCCGCAGCGACGGCGCTGGGACTGGATTTCATTCTGGTCGCCAGCGAACAATACGACCTGCTGGTCGCGCGCACGTTTTTCGAGTCAGAGCGCGGCGAGCTGCTGATGGAAGTTATTCGCTCCGACGGATTCAAGAAAGCCGTGGCTGCTCTCGGTGGATACGATACGCGGCGCGCCGGTGAAGTCCTCTATCAGCAGTAGGCATGAATGCGTTGTGCGCGACAGCTTCTCGGTTAGTCTCGCTGGATAGCTTCCGCTTCGGAGCAGCCGCCACGACACGAACCCGCCCTCATTAGTCTCCCGCTGCGCCTGGCCCGTTTTGAGTCTTCGCGACTGTCCAATTCTGTACCATCGTCGGAAAGCATCCTGCTGCTAGTTCCAATGAAAACAGCCAGTTACGTGTGATGGAACAGTGGCACTGGCATTGCTCATGAAGAGGCCCTTGGAAATCCCGGATGGATAACGATACTGAAACTCTGCGTTTGCTAACACTCCCGGAAGCGGCCGAGTTGCTGCATGTGTCCACGCGAACTCTCCAACGCATGATCCGGCGGAACGAATTGCCCGCTTTTAAAGTCGGCGGTCAGTGGCGTGTGCGGGAAAGCCAGCTCACGAAATGGATCCAAGGCCGAGAGACCGCACCCGACTCCCCTGAAGGAAGACGCGAAATCTAAGCGTCTTGGCGTCAAGTAATCGGTTAAAGTTTTTCGCAGCGCCATTGCCGCGAAGATCATATCTCTAAAGGAACCGCCCAGTCGGTGCGTACACCGGCGAACCTATGCCACAGAAACCGCGAAATTCGACTACACCGGCATAAGGCCGTGTTTCTTCCTCGGACGCTCTTCTTTCTTACCGCGCAATATTTCCAGCGACTGAATGAGCCGCTTGCGCGTTTCCCGCGGCCGGATCGCGGCTTGGGCGAATTGTTTGGCAAGGGCTTCGAACGGACCGTTGAAGCGTTGCTGATATTCGGCAATTTTCTCTGCGCGGGTTTTGGCCGGGTCGGCTGATTGCTCGATCTCGCGCCGGTAAATCACGTTGGCCGCGCCGCCGCCGCCCATTACGGCCAGCTCAACTCCTGGCCAGACAAAGAGTTGATCGGCGCCCATTTCGCGCGTGCAGAGCGCCTGTTTGGCGCCGCCGTAGCCTTTGCGCAGCACCACGGTGATTTTTGGCACGGTCGCCTCGGCATAGGCGTAGAGCATCTTGGCGCCGTGACGGATGATGCCTTTCTCTTCCTGCTGCTTGCCGGGGAAAAAACCGGGCACGTCCATCAAGGTCAGCACCGGAATATTGAACGCGTCGCAAAAGCGGATAAAGCGCGCCGCCTTGTCGGCAGCGTCGACATCCAGGCTGCCGGCGAGAAACATCGGCTGGTTGGCGATGAAGCCGACCGGGTAGCCGTCGAGCCGGCCGAAGCCGGTGACCAGATTGCGCGCGAATTTGGCTTTCAACTCGAAAAAATCACCATCGTCGACGATCGTTTTGATGACTTGAATGATGTTGTACGCGCGTTTCATGTCGTCCGGCACGATTTTCTCCAGCGCCTCGAGAGGGCGCGCCGGATCATCGGCCGTGAGCTTGCGCGGTGGCGCCGCTTCAAAATTCAACGGCAAAAAACCGAGCAGCCGCCGGATCATCGCCAGGCATTCCTCATCGTTCTTCGCCACCAGATCCGTCACCCCGGAAATTTCCGAGTGAATTTTTGCGCCGCCCAGCTCTTCCATGGTCACAGTCTCACCAAGCACTTCTTTGATCACCGCCGGACCGGTGATGAACAGCTGGCTGGTGTTTTGTACTTGCAGGATGAAATCG